>NZ_RZSF01000045.1:0-30108 GCF_004023325.1 Mesorhizobium sp. M1A.F.Ca.ET.072.01.1.1
GTCGAAGGTGGAAGCGGTCATCAGGAAGACGATTTCCGATCTCGCAGCGCTGAAACGTGTTTGAGAAACGTTTGCAGGTGACGGCGCTGCGGACCGCCGAGCAGTCGGCCATGGTCAACTGCCGGTTCGCACCCGCACCTTTTCGGTGAAGGCCTCCACCTCGCCCTGGCGAGGTTGCTTGCCGGTGTGCGTGAGCAGGTAGGCCGGCGTCAGAGACAGACGGTTGCTCACCGGCTCGACGATCTCGAGCGAGTAATAGCCGATCTGCGTGAAGTACAGCACGCGCGCCCGCACGAAGGCTTCCGTGTCTGTGTAACCGTGCCGCAAAAACATCGCCCGGATGGCATCGACCCGCGCATTGTCTTCCTCGTTCACGATACGATGGACCTTGGCGGACTGGCGCGACCAGGCACGCACGGCGAAGTCCAAGCGCGGATTGAACAGCCTCTCATCCAGCCAGCACTCGAAGACATTGAGCACGGCCTCAGTTATCGACGCGGCGGGCCGGCCGGCCTGCTCGAGGATGAAACGGGTGTTGTTGTTGCGCCAATAGTCGAGAAGCTGATCGAGCAGGTCCTGACGGCTCTTGAAATACCAGTAGAAACTGGAACGGGAGACGTTCAGCTTCTGCCCGAGCGCGAGGACGCGCACCGCCTCCACGCCTTCGGAGATCAGCGTCTCCAGCGCGAGCTTCATCCAGTCCTCGCGCGTCACCTTGGTGTTGCCGATCAGACCGGACCGTCGCACGACTGCCTCTGCACTGGAATCCGAAAGCATCTCGGGCTGGCCAGGTTTGAATGCCGGCTAGATAGACCTGAAACCGCCCCCGCTACAATACTTGCACCTGTTCGAGCCACTCCCAAAGATACGGGGCAAGGCCCCGGTCGACGTGCACACGCGCCCGATCGGGGTTGCCGAACCGGTAGAAGAGAACGCCGGCGCCGGCAAAAAGGATCGAAGCCGAGGGACTTGCCTGCCTCGGATCGAGCGCCGTTCCCATGGCGACCAGACCGGCCAATCCCGGCCCTTTGATCTCGAACACATGCAGTCCGGCATCCATGACCGTGACCGCGAACCCGGCCGCGTGCCAGCCAGCCGTGACGGGTAATGGCCGTTCGCTTACGGCGAGAATGCGATCGCACGCGATGCGCACCATGTATTTGTCGCCGTTGGCAACCGCGCCGGCTCCGACCCCTTCCCCCGCGAGACCCGAAGCCTGCGCCCAAGCCGTCAGGTCGCCGCTGACCAGAAGCTGGTTCAGACCGTCCAATGTGCGCACGCTGATCCTGTCCGTGTTCAGGACCGCGGTGGTCCAGTCGGGCGATGGGGGCCATTTTTCGGCAAGATTACGCATGCAGGCGGCTCCCTTCCGGATCGAAGGCGCAGGGCGCGACGATGGTGGCCCGGCGCAGGACGCCGAGGTGCTGAACGTCGATCGTTTGGCCATGCCGTGCGGCACCCCGTTCGATGAGCGCCAGAGCGACGGGGCGGCCCAGGGTCGGGCTTTGATAGCTGGAGGTGACGAAGCCGATGCTTCGGAGCCGGCCGCCGCTTTTCTCCACACCATGCGCGCCGGTCGCCAGCGGCGCCTCGCCTTCGGCGACAGCCAGGCCGACAAGCTGATTGCGATCGGTTCGGCTCGCCGCTTCGGTGAAAAGCGAGCGCCGGCCGACGAACTCACCTGTACGCTTGGTCCGCGGTCCCGCGACGCCGAGGTCGTGCGGCATGACGTTGGCGTCGGTGTCCTTGCCGATGACGATGAAGCCCTTCTCGGCGCGCAGGATCATCAGGGATTCAAGCCCGAGCAGCACGGCGTCGAACGCGCGGCCTTCCTGCTGCATTCTTGCCCAGAGCGCCTCGGCCCGGTCGGCGCGGATGGAGATCTCGTAGCTTCGGTCGCCGGTGAAGGAGACCCGGGCAATGCGCACCGCGTCGCCGGCAAAGCGGCCGGCGGTAACCGCCATGTGCGGCAGGCTGGCATCGTCCAGCGCAGCACCCAGATCGAGCGCCTCTATCAGGCCGCGCGCTTTCGGACCCGAAATCGTCAAGGTGGCGTATTGCGCGGTGGCGTTGTGGATATAGACCGCATCGCGGCCGAAACGATCCTGCCGCCATTCTTCGAGACGCGCGTGGACAGCGGCGACATGCGACGACGAGCAGGAGACGATGAAGCGGTGCTCGTCGAGACGAACCAGCACACCGTCATCGAAGACGACGCCATTTTCCGACAGCATGAAACCGTAGCGGCAATGGCCGGGTTTGAGGGTCGACATGGTGTTGTAATAGATGAAGTCGACGAATTCGGCCGCGCGTGGACCGATCACCTCGATCTTGCCGAGCGTCGAGCCGTCGAAGAGCGCAAGGGACTGCCGGGCGCGCCGCGCTTCCTCCTGGATCGTGGCTCCGGCTTCGCCGCTTCCGTAATAGGCCGGCCTCAGCCAGCCGCCATATTCCTGGAACACTCCGCCTGCTGCGCGATGGTTTGCCTCTAGCGGCAGGCGACGGACCGGGGCGTGCATGCTGCCCCGACGCGCTCCCGCCAGGCTGGCGAACGGCACAGGCGTGAAAGGCGGCCGGTAGGTGGTGGTGCCGACATCCGAGATGGCGCGGCCGGCAACCGCGGCCAGCAGCGCCAGACCGTTCAGGTTCGACGTCTTGCCCTGGTCGGTCGCCATGCCAAGGGTCGTATAGCGCTTCAGGTGCTCGACGGAAACAAAATTCTCCCGCGCCGCCAGTTCGACGTCCTTGGCGGTGACGTCGCTCTGGTAGTCGATCCAGACGCGGCCCTTGGCTTTGGGCTTCGGCCACAGGCTGACGACGCCAAGCGTTCTTTCCTCGCCAGTGCTGCGAGGTGCCGGCGGCGCCGAGCCGAACCCGCCGAGGGCCGCCAGGCCGCTGGCCAAGGTTTCGGAAAGCGAGACCGTGCCGGCGACGGCGCCGGCTACGCCGATCCCCTCGATCGCTTCTGCGGGAATGAAAGCCGACAGTTGATCGCTCCAGGCGAGCTTGCCTTTTGCCTGCGAGAACAGATGCACGGTGGGTGTCCAGCCGCCCGAGAGGAGCAGGCAATCGGCCGCAAGGGCGGTACCGTCGTCGAGCAGAACACCCTGAACGGCGTTGCGGCCGCGCGCCGCTGCAATGGCGCGTCCGGCGAGGGCCCGAATACCAGCCTTGGCCTGCACGCTACCCTCACGCCGGCAATCAACCACCGTCACCGAAGCGCCGGCCGCAGCCAGCGCCGAGGCCGGCTCGTAGGCGCTGTCATTGTTGGTTGCGACCACGATCTGCCGGCCGACAAGGACGCCATGCCTGCGCAGGTAGCTCAACGCCGCGTCAGCGGAGAGTATGCCCGGAAGGTCGTTGTTGGCGAACGGGACCGGCCGCTCGATCGCGCCCGTCGCCAGCACGATGAGGCGCGGGCGCACGCGCCACAGCGTGTCGGGTCGGCCGTCGCGGTGAAGCTGGTTGAGAGCGACCAGATTGTGATCATATAGGCCGAAGGCGGTCGTATCGCTGAGCACGAGATGCCCACTGCTCTTCAGCCGGGCCACCGTCGCATCGATCCATGCCGCACCCTTGACACCGTCGACTTCGCCTGCACGGTGGCGCAGCGACCCGCCGGGATGCGTCCGCTCGTCGACCAGCACGACCGAGTGCCCGGCTGCCGCCGCTCCGGTTGCCGCGGCGAGGCCGGCCGGTCCGGCGCCGACCACCAGGACGTCGCAATGGTGATTTATCTGGTCCGAGACGTGACGCGGCTTCCAATTGCGGTCGACGACGCCGAGCCCGGCCATGGCGCGGATGCGCGGCTCGAACAGGTGCCAGTCCGGCCACATGAAGGTCTTGTAGTAGAATGCGGCGGGCAGGAAACGGGCAAGGCGGTCCAGCACCGCGTTGCGGTCGGCCAGCGCCGTCGGCGACGCGTTGACGCTCTTGACCATGAGGCCGTCCCGCGCCGGCACGGTCGTTGCCCGCGCATTCGGCACGCGGCCGCCGGCGCTCTCGACATCGACCAGCGCGTTGGGCTCCTCCACGCCGGATCCCCAGATGCCACGCGGCCGATGATATTTGAAGCTGCGGCCGACGATCGCCCGGCCGCTCGCCAGCAAGGCAGACGCGATCGTGTCGCCGGCAAAGCCGTCGACGCGCGTGCCGTCGAAAGTGAAGCTCAGCGGACGGGCCCGATCGATGTCGCTGCCGCCATTGGCAAGACGCGAAGCGCTCATGCGCCATGCTCCGCGTCGCCGAGCACGGAGGAACCCGACACCTTGTGATTGACGCTGTCGCGGCTCATCGCAAAGAACTCGCCGCAGGTCAGGTGCATCCAGATCTCGCGAGTCGGCCCCTTCGGGTTGTCGCGCATATGGAGATAGCCGGCCCAGCGCTCGGCCGTTACGTCCCCGCCGTCGGGCCGCAAATTGCCGGCCTCGCCGCCATAGTGAAATTCGCTTTCTTCGCGCGGCCCGCAGAACGGACAGGGAAAGAGCTGCATCTTTTCTACACCTTCAATGGGCAATGCCGGAGCCGGCAGCCTCGTCGATCAGGCGGCCGCGGGCGAAGCGGTCGAGATCGAAAGGACGGCTGATGTCGTGGTGCCTGCCGGTGGCAAGCAAATGGGCGAGCAGCGTGCCGCCGGCGGGAATCGCCTTGAAGCCGCCCGTGCCCCAGCCGCAATTGAGGAAAAGCCCGGGCAGCGGCGATTCGCCGATGATGGGCGAGGAATCGGGGACGACGTCGACGATGCCTGCCCATTGCCGCATCATCTTCAACTGGCCGAAGATCGGGAACATTTCGAGCATGCCTGCGATCACGCCTTCCAGCACCGGCAAGTTGCCGCGCTGGCCATAGGACGGGATGCGGTCGAGCGCGCCGCCGATCACCAGTTCGCCCTTGTCCGATTGGCTGACATAGACGCCCGTATCCGGCGAGATCACCACCGTGTCGATGATCGGCTTGACCGGCTCGGACACGCAGGCCTGCAGCGCATAGGAATTGACCGGCAGCCGGAATCCCGCCTTCGCCGCCAGCACCGAGGAGTGGCCGGCCACCGCCATCCCCGTACGCTCTGCCCGGATTGCGCCGCGCGATGTGACGACCCCGCGGCAGCGCCCGTTCTCGATGATAAAGTCGCTGATCTCGCAGTTCTGAATGATGTCGACGCCGAGACGGCTGGCGGCGCGCGCATAGCCCCAGGCGACAGCGTCATGACGGGCCGTGCCGCCGCTCGGCTGCCAGGTGCCGCCATAGACGGGGTAGCGGGCATCCGGGCCGAAATTGTAGATCGGCACCACCCGGCGGACGTCCTCGACCGAGAACAATTCGCAATCGATGCCGTTGACCTGGATGGCGTTGACGGACCGGGCAGCGGTTTCCATTCCCGCTTCGCTATGCGCGAGGGTGAGAATGCCGCGCGCGGAAAACATCACATTGTAGTTCAGATCCTTCGACAGCCTCTTATAGAGACTATGCGCCAGTCCGTAGATCGCCGCGCTTTCCGGGTAGAAGTAATTTGAGCGGACCACGGTTGTGTTGCGGCCGGTGTTGCCGCCGCCGATCCAGCCTTTCTCGAGCAGCGCCACATTGGTGACCCCGTGGTTCTTTGCGAGATAGTAAGCCGTGGCGAGGCCGTGGCCGCCACCGCCGATGATGATGGCGTCGTAACGCGGTTTGGGCTCCGGCGAGCGCCAGGCCTTCTCCCAGCCCGTCTGGCCGGCGACGCCTTCCTTGAATAGCGAAAGCGCTGAATAGTGCCTTGTCATGCGCTCAGGCCCGCATCACGTGAGCGATAGTGCAACGGGCCAAGAAACCTCGAGACGCCATATCGGCGGCGCAGTACCGAACCGGCGCAATCAACTCGCCCCGTCCTCGAAAGTCCATAACCCATCCCGTTCTGCCGCGGTTCGACAAAGTCGTCCACCTTCGCGCGGGGCGAACTTAGCTTGAATGGACACCTGTGTCCATTGGGCAATCGGGACCGCGGGTCGTACGAGCGCGGTATCGGCTATCTAAGCCAAGTGAAATGCATTTGCGCGTGTCAGGCGCATGGCGGATTTCATTTGCTTGGTGATCCTCCTCCCATGGGGCAAACTCCCCGCCGGGCTGTCAGGAGGAGAAATGAGAGCACGCGCAGCGACGGTCGGAGATCTCGAGGATGTTTTCCGCGGCCTGTCCAAGCGAATGTCGGACGAGTACCTGGCGGCCGGCAAGGACAGCAAGGCCGCCTACGACAATCTGATGATGAACCTGAAGGAAGGCCGGGCCCATGCGCTGGTCGAGGGCGAGCAGGCCGTCGCCTTTATCGCCTGGCATGAGCATGGCGCCGCGGCCGACACGCTGTTTGCCGCGCAGGAGGACTTCTTCAGAGCGGCAACCGTTCGCTTCTGCAGGCGTCACATCCGCCACATCCAGGCGCTCGCCGGCAACCTGCCCGTGCATTCGCGCAGCTGGCTCGATGGACCGGACGTCGCAAAATGGTTTCGGCTCATCGGCTATGTCGAGCGGGGACAGGAGAATGGCGCCACCCTGTTCGAACTGCCGCCGGCGCCCAATGGCTGACACGGGTTATTGGCGCAGCGGCTTGCACCGCGCAGCAATTGGCGGGATGGTGTGGAAGGCAGCCGGGGGCGCTGGCAGGCCGGAGATGCATGGCTGCTGGAAATCAAAATGGTGCGCGCTTGTTTGGCCCTTGTCGCCCTTGTTGCCCTTGCGAGGCCAACAGAAGCAGGCGAGCGAGCGGCTCCTCTCTTCGACCGCTCCGATCTGGCGTCCGCGTATTCGGGTGAGTCCGACCTCGTAACCGCATATACGACCGGGATGGCCCGGTACCGTCTTCAGCTCATGGCGCGTACCGGCACCGCCAATCTCGCCGCCCCTCTCGAACCTTTGGCCCTGCGGCCGGAATTTCGCCAGCGGACATGGCGCTCGGCCGATGGCAGCCTGCTGCAGGGCTTCGCCGGCAAAGGCGGCTTCCGGCTGACTGTCGGCAACTGCCTTGCCCGCCTCTGCGCGGCCAGCGAATGCAGCGAGGCCGGCTGGCCGGTCTATGCCTGCAGCGACGGCCATAAGCGCAAGATGTCGGTGAAGAGCTTTGTGACGGCAACCTTCGACGGCCTCCCTTACCGGCGGTTGAGCGCTCCGCCGGAACCGTGATTTGATTGCGGTCGGCGACTGGATCGACACCACAGGAGCCCTTCAGCCAGTTGATGAGAAGCATGGCGCGCGGATCGCCGGCGGCGGTGAGCACCAGGATCAGTGCGTCGAGGAGGGCCGCCGGCGCGACGCCGGCTTCTCTAGTCGACATTCACCGGTCAGGTTGCGCCGGCGTGGCCCGGCATGGCATCTGTCGGCCGATGACACGCAAGCCCCTACGACAGCTTCCCGAATTCCCGCGACGACCGGTCGCTGGAAAAGTCAGCCTCAACCGAGCGCTCTCGAAGCTAGGATTCTGCTCGCGCAAGCAGGCCGAGCTGATGATCGCCGAAGGACGCGTGCGCGTTGCCGGCAAGGTGGCGCGCGATCCGTCGCTGCGCGTCGATCCGGATCGCGACCGCATCGCAGTCGATGGCGCACAGGTCGCCGCGGAACGAAAAGTGTATCTGATGCTCAACAAGCCGCGCGGGCTGGTCACCACGCGCGACGACCCCGACGGGCGCGGCACGGTCTATGACTGCCTTGCCGATCTCGACCTGCCCTTCGTGTCGCCGGTCGGCCGTCTCGACAAAGCGAGCGAAGGTCTGCTGTTGATGACCAACGACACGCGCTGGGCGAACGGCTTCCTCGATCCTGCCTCGCATGTCGCCAAGACCTATCATGTGCAGATTGCTTCCGTGCCCGACGAGAAGATGCTCGAGCGGTTCCGCCAAGGCGCTGTCGTCGACGGGGAATTGCTGACGGCGAGCTCGATCGCGCTCTTGCGCAGCGGCGGGCGCACGGCCTGGCTGGAGATAGTCCTCGACGAAGGCCGCAACCGCCAGATCCGCCGCATGCTCGGCGCCTTCGACATCGGCGTGCTCAGGCTGGTACGGGTGGCGATCGGGCGGCTGCAGTTGGGTGATCTCGCGAAGGGCAAGGCGCGGCATTTGACGGCCGAGGAGCTGGCGATACTTGCCGCTTGACAGGGGCCGGAACTACTTTTGGTTCCAGCGGCGGATGACCGGCTCGGTCAGGTCGTGCTCGTAGCCGAGGATGCTGAGGCTCGCGGTATCGAGGACGAAATGTTCGCCGCCTTCCGGCGGCAGGCCGATCCAGCACGCCGCAAGCACGCGCAGGAAATGCGAGCTCGAGAAGATGAGCACATTGCCGGCCACCGTCCGGATTTCGGCCACGATCGCATTGGCCCTGGCGCCGACATCGGCTGCCGTCTCGCCGCCCGGGCAGCCGTCGCGAAACAACTGCCAGCCCGGACGTCCGGCAAGGATTTCCTTCGTTGTCACGCCTTCATAGGCGCCATAATCCCATTCCTGCAGGTCGGCCTTCTTGAGCGCGCGCTCGCCGAAGCCGGCCAGCCGGCAGGTGTCGAAGGCGCGAAGCGACGGGCTCGACCAGACCGCCTGGAAGCTCTGGTCCTTGAGGCGGTCGGCGACGCCGCCTGCGGCCTGTTCGCCTTTCGCGGTCAACGGAATGTCGGTGCGGCCGGTATGCTTTCCCGATGCGCTCCATTCCGTCTCGCCATGGCGGACAAGGTAGATCTCGGGAAACGCGCTGCTCATCCGCCGGCCCTCACGCTTGGATGCACCGGCAAGAATGCCGGCCCGCGCCACCCTATGCGGCGTCCGACAAAAAGAACAGGCCGCGGCGGAGCCACGGCCTGTTTCGGCTTGGGTGGATGCTCTTTGTCTGTGCAACTCCGGATCGAAGGCTACGGTGAAGTCACCGAGGCAATTTTCCGGGAATTGTTTCGATCGCTCAGGCCGGCTGCAGGCCACCTGAGAGCGCGAGGTCTGCCTCCTCCGGCATCTGGCCGGCCATGGCGGCGGCGAACTGCTTCTGGTCGAGCTCGCCTTCCCAGCGCGCCACGAGGATGGTCGCGACGGCATTGCCGACGAAGTTGGTGAGCGCGCGACACTCCGACATGAAGCGGTCCACGCCGAGGATCAGCGCCATGCCGGCAACCGGCACCGAAGGCACGACCGAAAGCGTGGCCGCCAAGGTGATGAAGCCGGCGCCGGTGATGCCGGCGGCACCCTTGGAGCTCAGCATGGCAACGAGCAGCAGCAGGATCTGGTCGCCGAAGGTGAGCGGCGTATCGGTCGCCTGGGCGATGAACAGCGCTGCCAGCGTCATGTAGATGTTGGTGCCGTCGAGGTTGAAAGAATAGCCGGTCGGGATGACAAGACCGACCACCGAGCGATTGCAGCCGGCGCGCTCCATCTTGGCCATCAGGCCGGGAAGTGCTGCCTCCGACGAGGAAGTGCCGAGCACCAGGAGCAGCTCTTCCTTGATGTAGCGGATCAGCGCGAGGATGGAGAAGCCGTTGTACCATGCCACCGCGCCCAGCACGATCAGCACGAAGAGCAGCGACGTCAGGTAAAAGGTGCCGATCAGGAAGGCGAGATTGGCGATCGCGCCGATGCCGTATTTGCCGACGGTGAAGGCCATGGCGCCGAAGGCGCCGATGGGCGCAGCCTTCATCAGGATGGCGACGAGGCGGAAGATCGGCGCCGTCAGCGCCTGCAGGAAGTCGACCACCGGACGAGCGCGCTCGCCGACCAAAGCGAGAGCGACGCCGAACAGCACCGAGAAGAACAACACCTGCAGGATGTCGCCCTGGGCGAAGGCGCCGGTTATGGTGTCGGGGATGATGTTCAGCAGGAAGCCGACGATCGTCGTATCATGGGCCTTCTCGGTGAAGGTCGAGACCTTCGAGGCGTCGAGCGTCGCCGGATTGATGTGCATGCCGGCGCCGGGCTGGACGACATTTGACACGATCAGGCCAACGATGAGCGCCAGTGTCGAGAAGACGAGGAAATAGATCATCGCCTTGCCGGCGACCCGGCCGACCTTGTGCAGGTCGGAGACGCCGGCGATGCCGGTCGCGACGGTGAGGAAGATCACTGGCGCGATCACCATCTTGACCAGCTTGATGAAGGCATCGCCGAGCGGCTTCAACGAGGCGCCGATGTCAGGATAGAAATGGCCGAGCAGGATGCCGGCGGCGATCGCCGCCAGGACCTGCACGTAAAGATGCCGATAAAAGGGAACTTTGCCGCGCGGTTCCGCGGCAGCGATTGCCGTCTGCATGATGTCCTCCGTTCGGCCCCGATCGAGAAGCTCGACCTCCCGGGGCAGTTGACCTTCACAGCCTCGCGGCTGCTGCGGATGCATTTGCAACGGCCGTGCCAGATTGCGCCTTGAGGCGTCGAGCATTGATTTTGTTTGGTTTTCTGACGCAACGCGCTTTGCCATTCGACAGCGCAGTGCGGCGATCCGCATAGCTCGAATTGTGCTTTGTGCGAAATCATGCACAAATGGGCGATGCTGCAACGCCCCGCCGCTGCCCTCGCTTCGACGCCCGAACTGCTCGCCGGGCGGGCGCGGCGCGCCTGGCTGCTGTTCGCGGCGGTGGCGCTTCTCATCGTCTTTGCAGCCCTTTATGGCGCCGGCCTCTACGGGCGCTCGACCGAGATCGAGGCGCTGTCGGCGCAAGGGCGGACCGACGCCAATCTCAAGGTGGCACTGCTGCGCGCGGTGCTCGAAAATCCGCGCGCGCTGCCGCTGCTTCTGTCCGAAGACCAGCAGGTGCATGACGCGCTCGCCGAGCGCAGCCCCGCCTCGATCGACGTGCTCAACCGCAAGCTCGAAGGGCTGGTTTCCGGCACCAAGGCCTCGGTGCTTTACGTCACCGGCCCGGACGGGCTGGCCATCGCTTCCAGCAACTGGCGCGAGCCGGTAAGCTTTGTCGGCAATGACTACGGTTTTCGCGCTTATTTCTCCGGCGCCATGCAATCCGGCACGGCCGAGTATTTCGCGCTCGGCAATGTCAGCAAGCGCCCGGGCCTCTACATTTCGCGCCGTGTCGGGAGTGCGGCGGCCCCGCTCGGCGTCGTCGTGGTCAAGATGGAGTTCGACCAGCTCGAAGCCGACTGGCACGAGGCGAACCGCCCGGCCTATGTCAGCGACGAGCATGGGGTGGTGCTGATCACCAGCGTGCCCTCCTGGCGCTTCATGACGACGGCGCCGCTGGCCGCTCCAGTCGCGGCCGACATTCGCGCCAGCCAGCAGTTCGGCGAGGCTCCGCTGGTGCCGTTGCCCATCACGAGGCCGCAACCACTGAGCCCCGATGTCGCGTTGGTGCACGCCATCACGCCCGGCGGCAGCGACGCGGAGTATCTGCGGCTATCCACCGCCGTGCCGTCGACGCCCTGGCGCCTCGACTATCTCGTGCCGGCGGAAGCGCCGATCGCGGCGGCGCAGCGCGAAATGCGTTTGTTGGCCCTCGGCGTCCTTGTCCCGCTGCTCGCTTTGGCCGCCCATCTGTTGTGGCGCCGGCACTCCGCGCAGATGCGGATCGCCGCCGAGCAGGCGGCGCGCGCCGAACTCGAACGGCGCGTCGTCGAGCGCACGCAGGACCTCAGCCTCGCGCGCGACCGGCTGCAGGCCGAGATCGCCGACCACCGCAGCACCGAAGCCAAGCTGCAGGTCATGCAGCAGGAACTGGTGCAGGCCAACCGCCTGGCGACGCTCGGCCAGGTTGCCGCGGGCGTCGCGCATGAGATCAACCAGCCGGTGGCGACCATCCGCGCCTATGCCGACAATGCGCGCGTTTTCCTGGAACGCAAGCAGACGGCGCCGGCGGAGGAAAATCTCGGCGCCATCGCTGCGCTTACAGAACGCATCGGCTCCATCACCGAGGAGCTGAAAGCTTTCGCCCGCAAGGGTCGCACCGCCGCCGAGCCGGTCGAATTGCGCAGCGTCATCGAAGGCGCCGTGGTGCTGCTCAGGAGCCGCTTTGCCGGCCGGCTGGACGCGCTGGCGATCACGCTGCCACCGGCGACGCTGAAAGTGATGGGCAACCGGCTACGGCTGGAGCAGGTGCTGATCAACCTGTTCCAGAACGCGCTGGAAGCGCTCGACGGTCGTGACGGTGCTCGGGTCGAAGTGTCCGTTGCGGAAACCGCCGACGGCGTCGCGCTGATCGTATCCGATAACGGACCGGGCATTCCGCCGGCGATCCTGAAATCGCTGTTCACGCCTTTCAATACCTCGAAGGAAAAGGGCCTGGGGCTCGGGCTCGTCATCTCGAAGGACATCGTCGCCGACTATGGCGGGCGCATCGAGGTGACGAGCAACGGGAGCGGCACCCGCTTCACCATCCATCTCTCGAAGGCTGACCCGAGATGACAGACGGCAATCCGGTCATCCTGATCGATGACGATAGCGACCTGCTCAAGGCGACGAAGCAAACGCTCGAACTCGCCGGTTTTGCCGTGTCTGCCTTTTCCTCGGGAAGCGAGGCACTCGCCGGCCTCGATGCCGGCTTTGCCGGCGTCTTGGTGTCAGACATCCGCATGCCCGAAATGGACGGCCTGCAGCTTTTCGACCTCGTGGTCGACCTTGACCCGGATATCCCCGTCATCCTCGTCACCGGGCACGGCGATATCGCCATGGCGGTAAAGGCGATCAAGGACGGCGTCTATGACTTCATCACCAAGCCCTTCGCCGCCGACCGGCTGGCGCAAAGTGTATGGCGCGCCGCGGAAAAGCGCCGTCTTGTTATGGAGAACCGCGCCTTGCGCGAAGCGGCCGAGCAGGCGCAGGAAGGCCTTCCGCTGATCGGCCAGACACCGGCTATGGAGCGGCTGCGCCGCACGCTGAGACAGATCGCCGACACCGATGTCGATGTGCTGGTTACCGGCGAGACAGGCTCGGGCAAGGAGGTGGTGGCGAGCCTGCTGCATCGCTGGAGCCGCCGCGCCAAGGGCAATTTCGTCGCGCTCAATTGCGGCACGTTGCCGGAGACGGTGATCGAAAGCGAGTTGTTCGGTCATGAGGCCGGCGCCTTCACCGGCGCGCAGAAGAAGCGCGTCGGCCGCATCGAGCATTCGAGCGGCGGCACGCTGTTCCTCGACGAGATCGAAAGCATGCCGCCCTCCACTCAGGTGCAGATGCTGCGCGTGCTCGAAATGCGCGAGGTGACGCCACTCGGCACCAACGAAATCCGGCCCGTCGACCTGCGCGTCGTTGCCGCCGCCAAGGTCGATCTCGGCGATCCCGGCCAGCGCGGCAATTTCCGCGAAGACCTCTATTATCGGCTCAATGTGGTGACGCTTTCGATCCCGCCGCTGCGCGAGCGCCGGGACGACGTGCCGCTGCTGTTCGGGTACTTCGCCGAGCGCGCCGCCGCCCGCTTTCATCGCCAGGTGCCCGCGGCGCCGGCCGCCGTCCAGCGCCATCTGCGCGAACACGACTGGCCCGGCAATGTCCGCGAGCTCGCCCATTTTGCCGAGCGCTTCGTGCTCGGACTGGAAGAGATCGGCAGCAGCCCCGCCGCTCAGCCGACAGATCTGGACGTATCGATGCCCTTGCCGGAACGGCTGGAGCGCTACGAGGCCGAGATCATCCGCGAGACACTTGGCCGCAATGGCGGCGATGTCCGGCGTACGATCGAGGCGCTCGGCATTCCGCGCAAGACCTTCTACGACAAGCTGCAGCGGCACGGCATCGTGCGCAGCGATTTTTCCAGAGAGATCAAGCTTGTGGAACCCGATCGAAGCCCCCGGCGTTGAGGCTATCCAGGAAACCGTGGCACGTTGGCACCAGCCGGGTGGCGAACGAATGATGGCGGTGGCGTTGCCGGTTGCACTTGGCAAGCGTTGATGGTTTGTTGCCGCTCAGCGGAGAACGAATGATGCGCGAATCCCTCGGTCAAGACGAATACGGCTCGGCCAGCCCCTTTGATCCGGACGATCTGCCGAATCTCAACGCCATGGGACCGGCGATGGGCAGCGGCAATGATTTCGAGAAATATGCCGTTGCCGTCATCATCGTGTTCGGCGCGCTGATCATCGGCGGCCTGATGGCCGCCTCGATGACCTTCGGCCACCGCAACGGCTTCCTGTTTGCGTTGGGCGGCGCCACTTCGGCCTGGATTTCGGGCAACGCGCTGCTGATTGACCGGCCGCGCATTTATGCGCTGTTCGTCGGCATCGCGGCGGTGCTGCTGATTGCCTCGACCATCACCCTTGTCGTGTAGTCAGTAGCCCAGCGCCTCGCCGGAAGCGGCGCGGCTGTCGATGGCTCCGTTGTAGCGGGCGCCGCCACCTTTCTCGATCTCCGCCAGGCTCTTGCCGCCGACAAGGATGCCGGCCGCCTGGCCCCAGGTCTGGTCGCTGAGATCGAGATGATAGCCCATGCCGGCAAGCAGCCTTTCGGTGTCGGGAGAAAGCCCGAAAGGCTCGACATAGACGGTGTCGGGCAGCCATTGATGGTGGATGCGCGGGGCGTCGATCGCCTCCTGAATGTTCATGCCGTGGTCGATGACGTTGACGATCGCCTCCAGCGTGATGGTGATGATGCGCGAGCCACCAGGGCTGCCGATGACCATGAACGGCTTGCCGTCCTTGACAACCACGGTCGGGCTCATCGAGGACAGCGGCGTCTTCTTCGGCTGGATCGCGTTGGCCTCCCCCTGGACCAGTCCGTAGAGGTTGGGCACGCCGGGCTTCTGGGTGAAATCGTCCATTTCGTTGTTGAGCAGGATGCCGGTGCCGTCGGCGACGACACCGGCGCCAAAGGAACCATTGAGCGTATAGGTGACGGCTACCGCGTTGCCGTCCTTGTCGATGATAGAATAATGGGTGGTTTCCTTCGACTCGCCGAAGCCCTTGGGCATCAAGTCCTTCGAGACGCCGGCGCGGAACGGATCGATCTTGTCGCGGATGTCCTTGGCATAGCCCTTGTCGAGCAGTTTCGAGACCGGATTTTCGACGAAATCCGGATCGCCGAGCGCCGAATTGCGGTCGACATAGGCATGACGCATGGCCTCGACCATGACGTGGACGGTCTCGGCCGAGCCGGCTCCGAGATAGGACAGCGGATAGCCTTCGAGCACATTGAGGATTTCGCAGATGATGACGCCGCCCGAACTCGGCGGCGGCGAGGAGATGATGTCGTAGCCGCGATAGGAACAGGTCACCGGCTTCAGCTCGCGCACTGCGTATTGCTCGAAATCGCCTTTGGCGAGGATGCCGCCCTTGGCGCCGCTCGCCTTGACGATCGCGTCGGCAATCGGCCCCTTGTAGAAGGCATCGGGGCCTTTCTCGGAGATCGCCGAGAGCGAGGCCGCAAGGTCCGACTGAACTAGCTTCTCGCCGATGCCATAGGGCTTCCCGTCTTTTTTCAGAAAAATAGCGGCCGCTGCCGGATCCTTGGCCAGCCGGTCGGCGCCGCCGGCGAAGGAGGCCGCGTCGCCCTGGTTGAGGACGAAGCCGTCCTTGGCATAGCCGATCGCCGGGGCCATGAGATCCTGTCTGGACAAGGTCCCGTATCTCTCGCGCGCCATCTCGAAGCCGGCCACCGAACCAGGCACGCCGACGGCGAGATAACCGTCGAGGCTGGCACCTTTGATCGGCTTGCCCTCCTTATCGAGATACATCGTCTTGGTCGCCGCAAGGGGCGCGCGCTCGCGGAAATCGATGAAGGTCGAACGGCCGTCCTTCAAGCGGATGGTCATGAAACCGCCGCCGCCGATATTGCCGGCATTCGGATAGACGACGGCCAGCGCATAGCCGACGGCGACCGCCGCATCGACGGCGTTGCCGCCCTTCTTCAGCACGTCGACGCCGACTTCGGTGGCGAGATGCTGGGCGGTCACCACCATGCCGTGCTCGCCCTTGGCGGGAGCCGGCGAAGCCGCAAAAACGGCGGCCGATGGTGTGAAGGCAACAGTGAGCGCAAAGCTGACGGCGATCAGCGTCCGGCGGGTGAGATGCATGGTGGGTCTCCAAGGCGGGGGGACACCCAGGAAAGACCGTTGGAGCGCGTTAGTCCAATAACAATTGGAGTAGCATTGGGCAGAGCCCCTCACCTGCCCCCCGAATTGCGAAGGGCAATTCGGGGCAGTCCGACCTCTTCCCGCGGGGGAAGGATCTCGTCAGCGCCGACGCCAACCTCTTCTGCCTTGGGAGAAAGGCGGCCGCGAAGCGGCCGGATGAGGGTGTCAGACGATCCCGCCGCCGCCGCCGGCGACGGCCGGCCGCTCCGCCGCGACCTTCGCCCGGTAGCCGGCCTCGCGATAGGCGGCGACCGGATCAATGGCGCCGCCGGTTCTCAGCCGCGCCATGGCGAGGATCGGCTCGACATCGGTGCGGTAGGCGGTCTTCAGCGTCTGCGTCGCCATCAGCGCGTCGTTCGCTTCCTGAAACCCGTCCAGCGCCTTGCGGTCGACCAGCAGCGCCTGCGCATAGGCGCGCTGCACCTCGACCGCGGACAGCATCAAGCTTTCGATCGGATCGGTGACGTTGTGGCTCTGGTCGAGCATATGCGCGGGATGGAAGCCCTTGGCACCCGAAAGCTCTGCATCGACCAACTCGTTGAACACCAAAAACAGCCGGTAAGGATCGATCGAACCGGCATCGAGATCGTCGTCGCCATATTTGGAATCGTTGAAGTGGAAGCCGCCGAGCTTGCCGAATTGAATCAGCCGCGACACGATCATCTCGATGTTGACGTTGGGCGCGTGGTGGCCGAGGTCGACGAGGCAGAAGGCCTTGTCGCCGAGCTCCTTGGCGATGATGTAGTTCGTGCCCCAGTCCTGCACGACGGTCGAATAGAAGGCCGGCTCGTACATCTTGTGCTCGGTAAACAGCCGCCAGTCGTCCGGCAGGCCGGCGTAGATTTGCCGCATGGCGTCGAGATAGCGCTCGAAGGCCTTGGCGAAACTGACCTGGCCGGGGAAGTTCGAGCCGTCGCCGATCCATACCGTCAGCGCCTTCGACCCAAGCGTCCTGCCGATCTCGATGCATTCGAGATTGTGCTCGACCGCCTGGCGGCGCGTGCCGGCATCGGCGTGCGACAGCGAGCCGAATTTGTAGGAGAGCTTCTGGTCCTTCGCGTCGGAAAAGGTGTTGGAGTTCATCGCATCGAACCCGAGCCCGAAACGCGCCGCCGCCTGCTTCAGCCGGTTCGGATCGGCCTTGTCCCACGGGATATGCAGCGAGACGGTAGGCGTCGCTTGCGTCAGCTGGCTGATGACGGCGCAATCCTCGATCTTGTCGAAGATGTCGCGCGGCTCGCCGGCGCCGGGAAAACGGGCAAAACGCGTGCCGCCGGTGCCGACGCCCCAGGACGGGATCGCGACGCCGAATTTTTCCACCTTGTCGCGGATGGCGTCGATGGCAATGCCGCGCCGGTCGAGGCGTTCGCCGAGCGAGGCGTAGTCGCGCTCCAGGTAAGCGTTGCGCACAGCGTTATGTTTGGCGACGAGGTCGGCTGCGATGATCTGTTCGGACATTTTTTCCTCCCAATTCGTCTGCGCTGCCCCTCATCCGCCTACCGGCACCTTCTCCCCGTATAGTCACGGGGAGAAGGGACGCGCTCCAGCGCTGGCGCCCCCTCTCCCCGTTCTTACGGGGAGAGGGTAAGGGTGAGGGCAGCGCTGGCTTTGACAATTTACCGCGTAAAGCTCTGCGCGTTGCCGGCGTCGACATTGACGATGTTGCCGGTCGACTTGGCCGACATGTCGGAAGCGAAGAAGTAGATCGCTTCGGCGATATCTTCCGGAAATACCGAGCGTTTCAGCATCGAACGCGACCGGTAATGCTCCTCGAGATCGTCGGTCGACATCTTGTAGGCGGCGGCGCGCTGTTCCTTCCATTCGCCGGTCCAGATCTTGGAGCCGCGCAGCACGGCGTCCGGATTGACGACGTTGACCCTGATCTGCGCCTCCGCACCCTCAAGCGCGAGACAGCGCGCGAGATGGATCTCGGCCGCCTTGGCCGTGCAGTAAGCGGCGGCGTTGGGCGAAGCGGCAAGGCCGTTCTTGGAGGCGACGAAGACGACATTGCCGCCGATCTTCTGCGCGCGGAACAGCCGGAAAGCCTCGCGCGAAACGAGGAAATAGCCGGTCGACAGGATGTCCATATTCTTGTTCCACAACGCCAGCGTCGTTTCCTCGATCGGCGCCGAGGAGGCCAGGCCGGCATTGGAAACCAGAATGTCGATGCCGCCGAACTCGACCGAAGTTTCGGCAAAGCCCGACGTGACCTGATCTTCCGAGGTCACGTCGATCCGCACCGGACGGACGAAGTCTTTGCCGTAGCCCTTCGACAGCTCTTCGTGAGCGCCGGCAAGCGCGGTCTCATCGATATCGGCCAGCACGACGCAGGCGCCTTCGCGCAGCAGGCGGTTGGCGGTGGCGCGGCCGATGCCGCCGGCACCGCCGGTGACCAGGGCGATCTGTCCCGCCAGCGCCTTCGGCTTCGGCAGGCGCTGGAGCTTGGCTTCTTCCAACTGCCAGTATTCGATGTCGAAGGCCTCCTGTGCCGGCAAGCCGACATAGGACGAGACCGTCGAGGCGCCGCGCATGACGTTGATGGCGTTGACGTAGAATTCGCCGGAGATGCGCGCCGTCGCCTTGTCCCCGGCGAAGGTGAACATGCCGACGCCCGGCATCAGATAGACGACCGCGTTCGGATCGCGGATGGCGGGCGAGTCCTTATGTTTGCAGCTGTCGTAATAGGCCTGGTAGCCGACGCGATAGGCCTCAATGTCGTCGGCGAGGCGCGCGATGACGGCATCGACATCCGGCCTTGCCGGATCGAACTCGATCACCAATGGCCGGATCTTGGTGCGCAGGAAATGGTCCGGACAGGACGTGCCCAGGGCCGCCAGCGGGCGCAGGTCTTTCGAATTGACGAATTCGAGCACTGCTGGCTGGTCGTCGAAGTGGCCGAGCTTATGGCTCTTTTCCGAGATCAGGCCGCGGATTCTGGGCATGAGTTTCGCGGCAATGGCACGCCGTGCCGGCGCCTCGAGCGCCTTCACCACCCCGCCGCCGAAGATCGCCTTGCCCTGGGATTTGCGCTCGAACCAGTCGATCGCCTGATTGATCACCGAAATCGTCGTTTCGTAACATTCCTTCGGCGTGTCGCCCCAGGTGAACAGGCCGTGGCTTTCGAGAACCACCCCCTTGGCGTCGGGGTTCTCGCGGCAGAATTTCTCCAGCCACAGCCCAAGCTCGAAGCCCGGCCGCTTCCAGGGCAGCCAGCCGATGGCCTCGCCAAACACCTCTTTCGTGATTGCTCTGGAGTCCTTGGCCGCGGCAATCGCGATAATGGCATCGGGATGCATGTGGTCGACGCAAGCCTTCGGCACGAAGGCATGCAGCGGCGTGTCGATGGAGGCCGCGCGCGGATTGAGGTTGAAGGTGCAGTGGGGCAGATAGCCCACCATCTCATCCTCGTGGTCGACGCCGCGATAGAGGCTCTTCAGCGCGCGCAGCTTGTCCATGTAGAGGGTCGCAAACCCGTCGAGCTTGATCGAAGCGCTGTCGCCGCCCGAGCCCTTGACCCACAGCACCTCGACGTCCTCACCGGTCAGCGGGTCTTTCTGCCAGACCTTGGACGAGGTGTTGCCGCCGCCATAATTGGTGACGCGCTTGTCTGAACCCAGCGTGTTCGAGCGATAGACCAGAAGCTCGGGACCGCTCATCCCTTCAGCCTTTGCGTCGTCCCACAGATTGGCGAGGCGCGAGCCAGAGCGCTTGTCGAGCATAGGTATCCTCCCTTGGGACGCTAAAATGCGCAGTCCAATTTGGTTGGAATGTCTACGCAACAGGACCTCTTGTCAATCATAAACGATCAAGATCGATCATATTGCACTGCACAATGAAAATATGTGATCGGAAATGATTGACACTGCGCGTTTTCTGGTGCCTGATAGCCAGGCAGGGAGGAACCATGCACGAAAAAGAGCGACACAGGATCATTCTGTCCGCCGTCCAGGAAAAGCCTGTGGTGACGGTGCAGGAAATGGTCGACCTGACGGACTCCTCCGAGGCGACGATTCGGCGCGATATCGCGGCGCTGCATGTGCAAAAGCGCCTGCGCCGGGTGCGCGGCGGCGCCGAGGCGATCTCACCGCCGCAAGTCATCGGCCTTGCCGGCCGGCCCTTCTCGGTCAACGAAACGCTGAACGCCGCGCAGA
Organism: Mesorhizobium sp. M1A.F.Ca.ET.072.01.1.1; assembly: GCF_004023325.1. NCBI lineage: Bacteria > Pseudomonadati > Pseudomonadota > Alphaproteobacteria > Hyphomicrobiales > Phyllobacteriaceae > Mesorhizobium > Mesorhizobium sp. M1A.F.Ca.ET.072.01.1.1. The sequence goes on from NZ_RZSF01000045.1 coordinate 20,143, forward strand.
AGCGGGCGATCGCGCGGGAAGCGGTGAACCTTTGCAAGGACGGCGAGCCGATCATCATCAATGGCGGCACCACGACCTTCCAGATGGTGCATTTCCTGACCGGCCGCCGCATGCCGATCTTCACCAACTCGTTCCCGATCGCCGAGCATCTGCTCAAGCACTCGAAGAACACGGTGATGCTGTCGGGCGGCACGATCTATCGCGAGCAGAACATCATCCTGTCGCCCTTCGACAATGACGTGACGCGCAATTTCTATGCGCGGCGCATGTTCATGGGCGCTCAAGGGTTGGGACCGCTCGGCCTGATGGAAGGCGACCCGCTGCTGATCCAGGCGGAGCAAAAACTGATCGACCAGGCCGACGAGCTGGTGGTGCTGGTCGATTCCTCGAAATTCCGCATGCGCTCCAGCCTGATCCTGTGCGGGCTGTCGCGCATCACGACCGTGATCACAGACGACGGTATCGACGACCGCGAAGCCAAGATGCTGGAAACCGCGGGCGTGGCGCTGATCGTCGCCCGCAAACAGTCAAGCGACAAGGAGGAATCTTCACTGCAGGCCTGAGGACAACTCGCGCCCGCAGCGGCGATGGAATGCAACGCTCAAGGGAGGATATTCGATGAGCTTTTTGAAGAAACTGCTGGTCACGGCGGCCTTTTCCGTCGCCATGTTCGTGAATGGCGCCTATGCCGAGAACGTCAAGATCGCGCTGGTCGTGAAGTCGCTCGGCAACGGCTTCTTCGACGCCGCCAACAAGGGCGCCGAGGAAGCGGCCAAGGAACTGGGCGACGTCGACGTGATCTATACCGGTCCGACCAAGGCGACGGCGGAGGCACAGATCGAGGTGATCAACTCGCTGATCGCGCAGAAGGTCATTGCCATCGCCGTCTCGGCCAATGACGCCGATGCGCTGGTGCCGGTGCTGAAGAAGGCGATGGATCGCGGCATCACCGTGATCTCGTGGGACTCCGGCGTCGCCAAGGAAGGCCGCCAGCTCCACCTCAACCCGTCCGACACCAATTTGATCGGCGAGACCATCATCAAGCTCGCCGCCGACTACCTGCCGGAAGGCGGCGATGTCGCCATCCTCTCGGCATCCTCGACCGCGACCAACCAGAATGCCTGGATCGAAGCGGCCAAGAAGGTGCTGCCGGAGAAGTTCCCGAAGATCAAGCTGGTCGCCACCGTCTATGGCGATGACGACTCCGCCAAGAGCACCGACGAAGCCAAGGGCCTGTTGAAGTCCTATCCGAACCTCAAGGCGATCATCGCGCCGACCACCGTCGGCGTCGTTGCCGCCGCGCAGGTCGTCACCGACGAGAACCTGATCGGCAAGGTCAACGTCACCGGCCTCGCGCTGCCGTCGGAGTTCAAGAAGTTCATCGACAACGGCGCCAGCCAGGCGGTCGCGCTGTGGAACCCGATCGACCTCGGCTACTCGGCGATCTATCTCGCGCATGACCTGGCGGTGAAGAAAGAAGAGGCCAAGCCCGGCGCCACGCTGTCGATCGGCCGCGTCGGCAAGGTGACGCTCGACGATACCAACTCGGCTGCGATGGCTCCGCCCTTCCAGTTCGACAAGACCAACATCGAGAAGTTCTCAAAGATCTATTGATCTGAGGAGCTTGCACCCTCCCCCTTGTGGGGAGGGTCGGCGAGGCGGTGTCGCGAAGCAAAACTGGCGAGACGGGGCGGAGGTGACGACACTTCCATGCACCAGGACCTTAACTTGATATGCTAGACAACCCCCATCCCGCTCACGTTGTTCGCGACCCTCCCCGCGAGGGCGAGGGCAAATTGGCCCCGCGCCTGACGCTCTCAGGCATCTCCAAGAGTTTTCCGGGCGTTCGGGCGCTGCACAATGTCAGCCTGTCGCTCTATCCCGGACAGGTGACGGCGCTGATCGGCGAGAACGGCGCCGGCAAGTCGACGCTGGTCAAGATCATGACCGGCATCTACCAGCCCGACGCCGGCGAAATCAGCATCGACGGCCAGGCCACGGCGCTGCCCAGCGCCCATGCCGCGTTCGCCCACGGCATCACCGCCATCCATCAGGAGACGGTGCTGTTCGACGACCTTTCTGTCGCCGAAAACATCTTCCTAGGCCATGCGCCGCGCACCCGCTTCGGCACCATCGACTGGCGCACCATGCGCAAAAATGCGCGCGAGGTGCTGGAGACGATGCGCGCCGGGCACATCGACGCCGACACGCGGCTGAAGGACCTTGGCATCGCCAACAAGCATCTGGTGGCGGTGGCGCGCGCCATGTCCATCGACGCGCGCATCGTCATCATGGACGAGCCGACCGCCGCACTTTCGATGAAGGAGATCGAGGAGCTTTTCCTTTTGATCGAATTCCTGAAGAGCGAAGGCAAGGCGGTGCTCTTCATCAGCCACAAGTTCGACGAGATCTACCGCATTGCCGACCGCTACACCGTCTTCCGCGACGGCGAGATGGTCGGCGAAGGCCTGCTCAAGGACACCGGCCAGAACGAGATTGTGCGTATGATGGTCGGCCGCAACGTCGACCACATCTTTCCGCAGCGCGAGCCGAAGATCGGCGCGCCGGTGCTGTCGGTCTCCGGCCTGTCGCACCCGACCGAGTTCGACGATATCGGCTTCGAATTGCGCAAGGGCGAAATCCTCGGCTTCTATGGCCTGGTCGGTGCCGGCCGCAGCGAGGTGATGCAGGCGATCGCCGGCATTACGCGCACCAGCCGCGGCACGATTTCGCTGGACGGCAACTCAATCGCGCCGAAATCGGCGGCGGATTCGATCGAGGCCGGCATCGTCTATGTGCCGGAAGAGCGCGGCAAGCAGGGTGTCGTCATCGGCCTGCCGATCTTTCAGAACGTGTCGCTGCCTTCGCTTGCGCGCACCTCGAAATCCGGCGTGCTCAAGCTGGCGGAAGAATTCTCACTGGCCCGCTCCTACACCGAGCGGCTGGATCTGCGCGCCTCGTCGCTCAGCCAGGATGTCGGCACGCTTTCCGGCGGCAACCAGCAGAAAGTGGTCATCGCCAAATGGCTGGCGACCACGCCGAAGGTCATCATCCTCGACGAGCCGACCAAAGGCATCGACATCGGCTCCAAAGCCGCCGTGCACGGCTTCATGGCCGAGCTCGTGGCACAGGGGCTATCGGTGATCATGGTCTCCTCGGACCTGCCGGAAATCCTCGGCATGTCCGACCGGGTCGTCGTCATGCGTGAAGGCCGTATCGCGGCCACCTACGACAACAAAGGCCTCGACGCCGAGACGCTGGTCAGGACCGCAGCGGGGATCGCGGCATGAAGAATTTTCTCAAATACCGCGAGATCTGGCTGCTCGCCGGCATCGTCCTGCTGATCGGGCTGATCTCGACCCGCTTCCCCGGTTTTGCCGATCCGGCCAATCTGCGCCAGGTGTTCAATGACACCTCGATCCTGATGATCCTGGCGCTCGGCCAGATGGTGGTGATCCTGACGCGCTCGATCGATCTGTCGATGGCGTCCAACCTCTGCTTTACCGGCATGGTCGTGGCCATGCTCAACGCCGCCCATCCGGCGATCCCGATCCCGGTGCTGATCGTCATCGCACTGCTTGTCGGCCTCCTGCTCGGCGCCATCAACGGCATCCTGGTGTGGCGGCTGAATATCCCGTCCATCGTGGTCACGCTCGGCACGCTCACCATCTATCGCGGCGCCACCTTCGTCGTCTCCGGCGGCGCCTGGGTCAATGCCGACCAGATGAGCCCCGACTTCATCAACTTCCAGCGCGCCGCCTTCCTCGGCCTGCCGGTTCTGTCGTGGATCGCGCTTCTCGTCATTGCGCTGTTCTTTCTGGCGATGACGCGCACGCAGATCGGCCGCTCGATCTATGCCATCGGCGTCAACCCGACCGCCTCGGTCTATGCCGGCATCGATGTCGGTCGCACCAAGTTCATCGTCTTCTGCATTTCCGGCATGATCGGCGGGCTTGCCGGGTACTTATGGATCTCGCGTTACGTGATCGCCTCGGTCGAGGTCGCCAACGGCTATGAGCTCAACATCATCGCCGCCTGCGTCATCGGCGGCATTTCGATCGCCGGCGGCATCGGCTCGGTCGGCGGCGCGGTGCTCGGCGCGCTCTTCCTCGGCATCATCTCCAACGCGCTACCGGTCATCAACATCTCGCCCTTCTGGCAGATGGCGATCTCGGGCAGCGCCATCATCCTGGCCGTGGTGCTCAACGCGCGCGGCGAGCGCCGGCAGGGCCGCATCATCCTCAGAAAGGCGGAAGCGGCATGACCGACACCCCTGCCCCGCGTCATATCCCCGACCGGCTCGACAAGCCGCTTTCTTCGGCGATTTTTTCCTGGGAGGCGCTGCTCGTCGTCATCGCGATCCTCATCTTCGCAGTGAACAGCTTCGCCTCGCCCTATTTCCTCGACCCCTGGTCACTCTCGGATCTGACCTTCAACTTCACCGAAAAGGGCCTGATCGCGCTCGCCATGGCGCTGCTGATCATCTCGGGCGAGATCGACCTGTCGGTTGCTGCGATCGTCGCGCTCGCTTCGACGATGATGGGCATGGCGGTGCAGGCTGGCGCCGGCACGCCGGTGCTGGTCGCGATCGGCATCGCCGTCGGGCTCGGCTGCGGCGCTTTCAACGGATTGCTCGTCACCAGACTCGGCCTGCCCTCCATCGTCGTCACCATCGGCACGATGAGCCTGTTTCGCGGCATCGCCTTCATCATCCTCGGCGACCAGGCCTATAAGGGATATCCGGAAAGTTTCGCCTTCTTCGGCCAGGGTTATGTCTGGTGGGTCTTCTCGTTCGAGCTGGCGTTGTTCCTTCTCGCGGCGCTGGTCTACTGGTTCGTGCTGCATCGCACGAGCTTCGGCCGGCGCGTCTTTGCCATTGGCAACAATCCGGTCGCCTGCCAGTTCTCCGGTGTGCGCGTCGACCGCATCAAGTTCATCCTTTTCTGCCTCACCGGGCTGATGTCTGGCATCGCCTCGGTGCTGATCACGTCGCGGCTCGGCTCGACAAGGCCGTCGATCGCGCAGGGCTATGAGCTGGAGGCCATCACCATGGTGGTGCTGGGAGGTGTGTCGATCCTCGGCGGCGCCGGCAGCATCCTCGGCGTGGTGCTTGCCGCCTTCATCATGGGGCTGGTGACCTTCGGCCTCGGCCTGCTCAACGTGCCCGGCATCGTCATGTCGATCTTCATCGGCCTGCTGCTGATCATCGTCATTGCGCTGCCGATCGTCTGGCGGCGGCTGCGCGAAGGACGTTTCGCCTGATGGAGAAATACGCCTTCAAGATGAAGCTCAATCCCGGCATGAAGGGCGAGTACAAGCGCCGCCATGACGAGATCTGGCCCGAACTGGCGGAGCTGCTGAGAGAGGCCGGCGTCTCCGACTATTCGATCCATCTCGACGAGGAGACCAGCATCCTCTTCGGCGTGCTGTGGCGACGTGACGATCACGGCATGGCCGACCTGCCGAAACATCCTGTTATGCAGCGCTGGTGGGCGCATATGGCCGACCTCATGGAAACCAAACCCGACAATGAGCCGGTGGCGGTGCCGCTGGAAACCATGTTCCATATGGCATGATCCGCCACGTCGCCGTCATCGATATCGGCAAGACCAACGCCAAGGTGGCGCTGGTCGAGCTCACGATGCCGAGCGAGATCGCGCTGCGCCGCACCGCGAACGCGCCCGTTTGGCAGGCGCCCTACCCGCATCACGATGTCCAGGCGCTGTGGACGTTCATCCTGAACAGCCTCGCCGATATCAACCGCGAGCGGCGGATCGATGCGATCTCGATCACCACGCATGGCGCGACCGGGGCGCTGGTCGACGCCGCCGGCGAACTGGTGCTGCCGGTGCTCGACTATGAGTTCGACGGCCCCGACCAGCTTGCGGCCGACTACGACGCCGTACGCGCTCCCTTCGCCGAAACAGGCACGCCGCGGTTGCCCATCGGCCTTAATCTCGGCGCGCAATTCTTCTGGCAGCAAAAGCGCTTTCCAGTGGAATTCGCCAAGTCCGCCGCGATCCTGATGTATCCGCAATATTGGGCGCTGCGGCTGACCGGCGTGGCCGCCAACGAAGTGACATCGCTGGGCTGCCACACCGATCTGTGGAACCCCTGGACGTCCGACTATTCCTCGCTGGTCGACAGGATGGGCTGGCGTCCGCTGATGGCACCCGTGCGCCAGGCGAAGGACAGGCTCGGATCGATCCTGCCGGCTATTGCCCGACTGACAGGGCTCGACCCTGCGACTCCCGTCTTCTGCGGCCTGCACGACTCCAACGCTTCGCTGCTGCCGCATCTGTTGTCCGATCGGCCGCCTTTCTCCGTCGTCTCGACCGGCACATGGGTGGTGTCGATGGCGGTCGGCGGCAATAAGGTCGAGCTCGATGCGGCGCGCGACACGCTGGTCAATGTCAATGCGCTCGGCGATCCCGTGCCGTCGGCGCGCTTCATGGGTGGACGCGAGTTTTCGCTGCTGACCGAAGGCCAGCGGCAGGACTGGACCGAGGCCGATGTTGCCGCCGTGCTGGCACGAAAAGCATCGCTTCTGCCGTCAACCCAACAAGGCTCCGGGCCATTCCCTCACCGCGCCGCGCAATGGGTCAACGCCGAGGGCTTGCCCCCCGGCCAGCGCTTCACCGCAATCTCGTTCTATCTGGCGCTGATGACCGCGACCTGCCTGGAGTTGATTGGCGGCGACGGGCGGACGACGGTCGAAGGGCCCTTTGCGCGGAACCCACTTTTCATCCGCATGCTGGCAGCAGCAACGGGACGGGCTGTCATTGCGTCGGAGACGTCGACAGGGACGAGCATCGGCGCGGCACTGCTGGCGTCAGACCGCGCTACCGTCATGAGCAAAGGCGAGCGGACCGAGCCACCCGCAGATCCGGCTTGGCACGATTACGCGCGAGCGTGGCAGCGGGTCGTCGGGACGTGATCCGCGCCGTGGTATTTTGCCACAACTGACAGGTCGCGCCGACCAGCGCCGACATACGCCAGTGGCAACTTGCGCACCGAACGTCTCAGCCCGCTGTCGCGTAAAGCAACCCTTGCGGATCGATCTCGGGCTTGCGGCCGGCGACGAGGTCGGACAGGAATTTTCCCGAGCCGCAAGCCATGGTCCAGCCGAGATGGCCGTGGCCGGTGTCGAGATAGAGGTTGCGGTATTTCGCCTGACCGAAGATGGGCACGGAACTCGGCATCATCGGCCTCAGGCCTGCCCAAAGCAGCGCCTTCTTCTCGTCGAAGGCGCCCGGGAACAGGTCCTTGCCGGTTTCCAGGATGGTTCTGAAATCACGCGGCTTGAAGCTGCGATCGAAGCCTATGAATTCCGCCGTCGAGGACATCCGCAGCCGGTTGCCCAGCCTCGAATAGCCGATCAGCCGGTCCTCGTCGGCGCCGCCCATGGTCGGGCCCTTGCTCTCGTCCTCGAGCGGGACGGTCACGGTGTAGCCCTTCACCGGGTAGACGGGCAGGTCGATGCCGTAGCGGCGGCCGAACAGGCCGCTTTCGGCTCCCATCGAGATGACGACGGCGTCGCCCGCAACCGGTCCGGCCGAGGTCATCACGGCTCGCACCCGGTCGCCCTCGATGTCGAGGCCCTCGATTGTCGTGCCGAACAGGAACCTGACGCCGAGCTTCTCGGCCGCATAGGCGGCGAGCTTGTCGACGAATTGCTTGGAATCGCCGGTCTGGTCGATCGGCGAATAGATGCCGCCGGCGATCTTGTCCTTCACGCCGGCAAGGCCCGGCTCCAGCTCGGCCAAGCGGTCGCGGCCGACGATCTCGATCGGCAGGCCGCGCTCGCCGAGGTAGCGGTAATTGTCGGTGCCGGTGTCGAAGCTTTGCTGCGAGCGGAAGAAGTAGAGGATGCCTTTCTTGCGTTCGTCGTAATGGATGCCGGTCGCCTCCGAGAGCGCATTGATGCAGTCGCGCGAATAGAGCGCGAGCTTCAGCTTGACGTCGGTGTTGGCGCGCAGGCGCGCTACGGTGCACTCGCGCAGGAAGCGCAGGCTCCAGGCATAGAAATACGGATCGAGGCGCAGCCGGACCTTGATGCCGAGGTCATGGTTCCAGAGCGCGCGCAGAAAGGTCTTGAGCGCCGCCGGCGAGGCCCAGGCGGTGGCGTCGCCCGGCGAGACCAGGCCGGCGTTCGACTGGCTGGTGCCGCGCGCCGCTGCCTCATGGCGCTCGATCACCGTCACCTCATGACCGTCTTTAGCCAGATAGTAGGCGGCCGCCGTGCCAACCACGCCGGCGCCGAGCACCAAGACCTTCATGCCGTCCCTCAAGGCTCATTCAAAAAGTGCGCCTTCGGCACACCACCGCATGAGCCTCAATACCGCGTCTAAACTCGCCGGACGAGCCCTTGGCCCAACAGGTCAGTCTCATTTACGCAATTCCGGACGACGGCTACGGCGAAGTCGCCGAATCCAACCGCTACACACTTTCCTGAACTGCTCAGTTTCGAACGGAGTTCTTGGTCGTCAGGATGCGTTCCCAGGCCAGCGCATCCTTGACGATCTGGTCGAGATCGTCGCGCTGCGGGGTCCAGCCGAACTCCTTGCGGGCAAGGTCGGAATTGGCGACCACGGCGGCGGCGTCGCCCGGCCGTCGCGCACCCATGCGAACGTCGAAATCATGGCCGAAGGCGCGGCGCACGCTGTCGATCACTTCCAGCACCGAATAGCCATGGCTGTAGCCGCAATTGGCGACGAGGCTCTCCCCGCCATCGCGCAGCCGCTGCAGTGCCAACCGGTGCGCCGCCGCCAGATCGCTCACATGGATGTAGTCGCGGATGCAGGTGCCGTCCGGTGTCGGATAGTCCTTGCCGAAGACCTGCATGAATGGCCGCTTGCCGAGCGCCGTCTCGCAGGCGACCTTGATCAGATGCGTGGCGCCGGGCGTCGACTGTCCGGTGCGGCCCTTGGGATCGGCGCCGGCGACATTGAAATAGCGCAGCGCCGTATAGCGGATGTCGTGCGCAATCGCGGCATCGCGCAGCATCCACTCGCTCATCAGCTTGGAGAGGCCGTAAGGGGATTCCGGCGCCAGCCGGGCGTCCTCGCGCACCGGCTCCAGCCCGGCGCCGCCATAGACGGCTGCGGTGGACGAGAAGATGAAGTGCGGCACGCCCTCGCGCACGGCGGTTTCGATCAGCGCGCGCGTCTTGCAGGTGTTGTTCTCGTAATAGCCGAGCGGATCGGCGACCGATTCCGGCACCACGATCGAGCCGGCGAAATGGATGATGGCGTCGACCTTGTTTTCCCGGATGATCCGGCCGACCAGATCGCGATCGGCGACGTCGCCGACGACGAGCTTCGCCTCGGGCGCCACCGCCCATTCGAAGCCGGTGGAAAGCCTGTCGAGCACGACGACACTTTCGCCGGCGTCCAAAAGCTCCCAGACCATGTGGCTGCCGATATAGCCGGCACCGCCCGTCACCAAAACCGTCATCGCTTACCTCGCTGATCAAGATTTATCGGAAACTGTCTCAACAGCCGCCGTGCTGGAAACCCCGCCGTAAGCCCATTAGCCTCCCATTTTAGTGTTAAGTCTGTAACAGTTCCGCCTGCCCGAGGCATCGTACCGAAACAAAGCTGGTTCACATCCCCGGGAATAGGCCATGATCCGGCAACGTTAGGAACAGGCGCGGGGCGTGGCATTTTGACCGGTGCGGCGCGGTGGACGTAACATAGGCCCGTGACTATGATCCGGCGCAAAATTGGGAAGCCGACATGAACTACCAGCGGTTCTTCGAAGACGCGATCGACCAGCTCCATGCCGAGCGGCGCTACCGCGTTTTCGCCGACCTCGAGCGCATCGTGGGCAAGTTCCCGCGCGCCATCTGGCGCTCCAACGGTCGCGCCCAGGAAATCACCGTCTGGTGCTCCAACGACTATCTCGGCATGGGCCAGAATCCGGACGTCATCGCCGCCTTCCAGAACGCGGCGGGCCGGATGGGCT
>NZ_RZSF01000460.1:0-4013 GCF_004023325.1 Mesorhizobium sp. M1A.F.Ca.ET.072.01.1.1
TGCCGGTGCGGGCTGCGGCTCCGCTGCCGCGGAGACTGGCGCAGCGTCCGGCTTCGTCGGCGCTTCCATCTCGAGCTTGGTGACGTTGTCGTCTGCTTTCTTGGCTGCCGCGTTCATGCTGCCCGCCCTTCCGAATTCTTGATCTTTTCGAGGGACGACGTCTCGCCGTCCGTCAAATTCTGCACGATGGTGTCAAGCACCCGGATCAGGATGCGACGGTCCTCCGGCGATACGCCGGTGAGCGATTCCTCGTAGACCTCGCCGGCAAGGCTTTTGACATCGGCGTAGGCCGCGTTGGCCTTTTCGGTCGGGAAGATCATGCGCACACGCCGGTCGGCCGCGTCGGCGCGACGCTCGATCCAGCCGCCCTCCTCCATCCGGTCGACGAGGCGAGAGACGCTGATCGGCTCGATCTCGAGCAGCTCGGCAAGCCGCGCCTGCGCGACACCGGCCTCCTTGGCGACGCGGACGAGAAGCCGCCATTGCGCCGAGGAAAGGCCCAACCCGCTGGCGCGCGCCTCGAAGCGCTTGCGCATGAGGCGCTGCACGTCGTGGATCAAAAATCCCAATCTGTCGATGCCGTCTGAAACCATGAGCGGCATATATAATAAGCGTGCTTACTATTCAAGTGGCATGCGTTGTTCCAGAAGCCGGCAACCGCATGCGGCCATGCCAGGGCTGCATGGTCGAAGCTCGCCAAGGCGGGCATGAGAGCGCCACAGAGCGCCGGCTCCGGCGTCGTCTTCAGGCAATGGGTGCATGGCACAGTGCCAACCGCCTGGCATCCAATGTGTTTTAGCAGCTGTGCTGGTGCCGTTCGGCATGTTTGTGATACATCTGACGGCGAGGATCGGGGGATCATCGCAATGCCGACGCTCTATGCGCTGAAGCCGGCTTTCCAGGACAGGCTGCGGCCGCTGGTCAACAGGCTGGCGGCGATGGGTGTCACGGCCAACGGCATAACGGTCGCGGCTGCGCTGCTGTCCCTCGCGGCTGGATCGGCGATCGCGATCCTCCCCGGTTGGAGCCCGCTGCTCTTCCTCATCCCCCTGGTGCTTTTCCTGCGCATGGCGCTCAACGCCATTGACGGCATGCTGGCGCGCGAGCATGGCCAGACCTCGACGCTCGGCATGTACCTCAACGAGATCTGCGATGTCGTCTCCGACCTTGCGCTGATCCTGCCCTTCGCCGCCCTTCCCCAATTCGGCGCCTGGGGCGTTGTCGCCTTTGCCATCGCCGCGGCGCTCACCGAGTTCGCCGGCGTGCTCGGCATCGCCGCCGGGATCGGGCGAAACTATGCCGGGCCGTTCGGCAAGAGCGACAGAGCGCTGGCGCTCGGCGTGGTCGCCGTGCTCGCCGCCGCCGGGCTCTGGCCGGAGGCAATCGCGCCGTTTGTGTTTCCGGCCATGGCTACGCTTTCGCTGCTGACCGCCATAAACCGGATACGCGCCGGTCTTATTGGCAGCACCGGCTGAGCACCGAGACTCGCCATGCCGTCCGGGGGAACCACCATGCTTCACGAACAGGTCGCCAGCGCGCCGGCGGAAAGCCTTGCGCGGCAGGCGCAGGAACGCACCTTCCGCAGCCATGACGGCACGCAGATCTTTTACCGCTACTGGCCGGCGATGCAGGCCACGGCCAAGGGCGCGGTCGTGCTCTTCCATCGCGGACACGAGCATGGCGGCCGCATGGCGCATCTCGTCGACGAACTCAGCATGCCCGATTACGCCTTCTATGCCTGGGATGCGCGGGGCAACGGCCGCTCCGCCGGCGAGCGCGGCTACGCTCCGTCTTTCGCCGCGCTGGTGCGCGATATCGACTGTTTCATGCGCGAGATCGCCGCCAGGGACGGTTTTGCCGCGCAGGACATCGCGTTGATCGCGCAGTCCTTCGGCGCGGTGCTGGCGGCCGCGTGGGTGCACGACTATGCGCCCAAGCTGCGCGCCATGGTGCTCGCCTCGCCCGCCTTCTCGGTGAAACTCTATGTCCCTTTCGCCAAGGAAGGCATCGCGCTGTGGCAAAAGATCAAGGGGCGCTTCTTCGTCAATTCCTACGTCAAGGCGAACCTTCTCACACATGACCCTGTGCGCATTGCTTCCTTCGAAAACGACAAGCTGATCACAAGGCCGATCGCCTCGAACATTCTGGTCGAGCTCTATCAGCACGCGGCGCGCATGGTTGCCGATGCGCGCGCCATCACCGTGCCGACGCAGCTTCTTCTGTCGGGCAGCGACTGGGTGGTGCGGCACGCGCCGCAGCACGAGTTCTTTGTCAATCTCGGCAGCCGCGCGAAGGAGCGCCACGTGCTGCCGGGCTTCTTCCACGATACGCTGGGCGAGCGCGACCGCGCCAAGGCGCTCGACCTGATCCGGCCGTTCCTTGAAGCGCAGTTCGCGGCACCCGCGGAAGCTGTAGACCTGAAGCAGGCGGACATCGCCGGCTACACGCGCGACGAGGCCGACCGCCTCGCCTCGCCGCTCGATCTGCTTTCGTCCAGGGGCCTCTACTGGGCGATGAGTCGCGCCTTCATCCGCATCGGCAGCTGGTTCTCGCAAGGCATGAAGGTCGGCGTTACCACCGGCTTCGATTCCGGTTCGACGCTCGACTATGTCTATGAGAACGAGCCGCGCGGCCTGGGGCCGATCGGCCGCATGGTCGACCGGACCTTCCTCGACGCCATCGGCTGGCGCGGCATCCGCCAGCGCAAGCTTCACATCGAAGAGCTGATCGGCTCGGCGCTGGCAATGCTGAAGGCCGCTGGGCGGCCGACCAACATCCTGGACATTGCGTCTGGTCACGGCCGCTACGTCCTCGATGCGATCGACATGAGCCGGGAGCAACCGACCAGCGTTCGACTGCGCGACTATTCCGACCTCAATGTCGAGCTCGGCCGGAAGCTGATCGCCGAGCGGCAATTGCCGGCCAGCGTGTCGTTCCAGCGCGCCGACGCCTTCGACGGCGACGGGCTCGCCGCGATCGATCCGGCGCCGGACCTCGCCATCGTCTCCGGCCTTTACGAGCTCTTCTCCGACAATGCGCTGATTGCGCGCTCGCTCGGCGGCCTTGCCCGCGCCATGCAGCCGGGCAGCCTGCTCATTTACACCAACCAGCCCTGGCACCCGCAGCTCGAAATGATCGCGCGCAGCCTCACCTCGCATCGCGGCGGCCAGGCCTGGGTGATGCGGCGGCGCACGCAAGCCGAGATGGATCAGCTGGTCGAGGCGGCAGGCTTCGAGAAGCTCGACCAGCGCATCGACCAATGGGGCATCTTCACCGTCTCGCTGGCAAGGCGGCTTTAGGACCACCGCCGCATGCCTTCCAGTGCCGAGCCCCCGCCACTTTCACCCAGCGCCGAGCCCTATGGGCATGTCGTCCTTCGCGCAGCGCTGTGGCTCGCCTTCCTCGCGCCTTTCTTCTATTCGACCTACGGCTTCGCCAATTGGCTCGCCTCGACTCGCGACCATGTCGGCAGCATCGTGTTCTCCTGGGAACACCATGTTCCGTTCGTCGCCTGGACCATCGTGCCCTACTGGTCGATCAACCTGTTCTACGGACTGTCGCTCCTGCTCAACGACAGCCGCCAGGGCGTCGACCGGCTGGCCGGCCGCTACCTCACCGCGCAGATCGTCGCCGTCGCCTGCTTCATCCTGTTTCCGCTGACCGCCACCTTCGTGCGGCCGGAAACGAGCGGCCTGCCGGGTTTCCTGTTTGCGGTGCTCGGCGGCTTCGACAAGCCGTTCAACCAGGCGCCGTCGCTGCATATCGCGCTGTTGGTGATCATCTGGGATCATTGGCGCCAGCGCCTCGCCGGTCCTTTGCTGGGGCTCTGGCACGGCTGGTGCCTTCTGATCGGCGCCTCGGTGCTGACCACCTGGCAGCATCATTTCATCGACATCCCGACCGGCGCGCTGCTCGGCTTCTTCGCCCTGTGGCTCTTTCCGGCACAGGGCGAGCTGCCGTTCGCCGGGTCCCACCTGACTGCCGACGGCAAGGCACGGCGGCTTGCGCTATAC
>NZ_RZSF01000461.1:0-4012 GCF_004023325.1 Mesorhizobium sp. M1A.F.Ca.ET.072.01.1.1
CCATTCGCTCCACGAAAACAGGCCGCTGTCGTGCAGCGCCACCGTGATGGCGAAAGCCTCCGCCTGCCACGGTTCGGCGAACACCGGATCGTCGAAACCCGTCGGCAGCGCGCCTTTATGCGGGCTCAAGGTAACGCTCCCAGGCGTCGATGGAGACGGTCAATGTCGGATCGGCGCCCTCGCCCCAGATCTCGGCGCCGTCGAAAACCACGGTATAGACCCATTGCGGGTTCTCCCCCTTGCCATGCGCGTTGCTGTCCGGGAACACGAAACCGTCGCGAACGGCCTCGATCCTTCCGTTCTTGCCGCGCGCGTAGCGCGGCAGGCGCGTATGGCCGGTGGGGCTGAAATTCTTCGTCCGCACGCGGTCGCCCGCCTGGAAGCGCGCCGGCGCAGCCACGGGACGGTCGCATGGCCCACCTTTGGCGAGCACGGCAGGCACATCGGCAGCCTTCAGCACGCGTTTGGGTGTCGTCGCCGGATCGACCGCCTTGCCGGCGGCAAGGTCGCGTTCCGTCACGAAGCCATGGCGCTTCAGGAGTACCTCAAGCGCCTGGATCCAGATCTGGTAATAGCTCGACGAATAATAATCGGCGGGATGCAGCGATTCTCGCGCATGCCGGCTCTCGTCGATGTTCCAGGCACCCATGGCGCCGGCAGTGAGCGTGACGCCAAGCGCCCGCCGCTCCCAGGCAGCATGGAAGTAAGGCTCGTCCGTCTCGGGCGCGACCGGCCCGAACCCCATATGCCCGCCGAGATCTTGCGGCCCGTTCATGCCGGCTCCTTCGCCAGCGCCGTGCCGATCATCGCATCGCGGCTGACCAGGCCGGCGAGTTGCTCCTCGCTCCAGCCCTCGGTGCCTTCCGGCCGCATCGGCACCACCAGGTAGCGAAGCTCGGCCGTCGAATCCCAGACGCGGATTTTCCTGCCCGCGGGCAAGGTTAGCCCGAATTCTTCCAAAACGCCACGCGGATCGATAACAGCCCGCGAACGATAGGGAGGCGCCTTGTACCACACCGGCGGGAGGCCGAGCACGGACCACGGATAGCAGGAGCAGAGCGTGCAGACGACGAGGTTGTGCGTCTCATGCGTGTTGAACACCGCCTGCATGTGCTCGCCCTGGCGCCCGGTATAGCCGAGCGAGGCGATTGCCGCCGTCGCGTCGCGCTTCAGCCATTCGGCATAGGCCGGATCGTTCCAGGCCTTCGCCACCACCCTGGCGCCGTTGCGTGGGCCGATTTTCGTCTCGTATGTATCGACGATGACGTCGATGGCCGCCGGATCGATCAGGCCCTTCTCGGTAAGGATCGTTTCCAATGCGCGCACGCGCGCCGCAAACGGATCGAGCTCGTTGTCGTGGTCGTGATCATGGGACATGGCGCAAGGTTACGATCGTGCGCACGCCCCCGCAAGCTCGGCACCTTGGGCCAGAGCCGGGCCGCCTATTCGGCGGCCAATTTTTTCGGTTCGGCATTTTCTCCGGGGTCGAAGAGCGAGGGCTGCTCGACCGGCTCGACCGCATGCAACTCCGGCCGGCTCTTCTTCGAGGAGAAGCTGAGCAGCCAGCCGGAGAAATGCTCGAAATAGACATAGATGACCGGCGTGACGAACAGGGTCAGCGCCTGGGATGCGAGCAGGCCGCCGACCACCGCAACACCGAGCGGCTGGCGCAGCTCGGCGCTGGCGCCGGTGCCGAGCGCGATCGGGAACGTGCCCATCAAGGCCGCCAGCGTCGTCATCATGATCGGCCGGAAACGCATCAGGCAGGCCTTGTGGATGGAATCCAGCGCCGACATGCCCTCGCGCCTCAACTCCAGCGCCACGTCGATCATCATGATGCCGTTTTTCTTGACGATGCCGATCAGCATCAGGATGCCGATCACGGCTATGACCGACAGGTCCATGCCGAAGAGCCGCAATGCAACCACCGCGCCCAGTACCGCCGATGGCAGGCCCGTCAGAATGGTCAGCGGATGGATGAAGCTCTCGTAGAGCATGCCGAGCACAATGTAGATCGTGAGAATCGCGCCCCCGATCAGCAGCCCTTGGTTGGCAAGCGAATCCTGGAACGTCTTGGCGGTGCCGGCGAAGGTGGTGCCGATCGCCTGCGGCATGCCGATCTGGTCCTTGAGCTGGTTGATGCGGGTCACCGTGTCGCCGAGCGAGACACCCTGCGGCAGGTTGTACGAGATCGTCACCGCCGGCAACTGGCCAAGCTGGTTGACCGTCAAGGCGCCGGCTGTGCGATCGACCCGGGCGAAGGCACCGAGAGGAACGAGGCTGCCGCTCGCGGTTCTCACCTGAATGGCCAGCATGCGCTCCGGCGACCACTCGATCTTCGGATCGAGCTCGGTGATGACCTCGTAACTGTCGGCCGAGCCGAAAATGGTTGAGACCTGATCGGTCCCGAAGCCGCCATAGAGGGCGGAGCGCAGCGTGTCCGTGTCGATACCGAGCTGAGCGGCCTTGTCGCGATCGACGACCAGCGACGCCTGCAGCGCGTTGTTCTGCAGATCACTTGTGACGTCGGTGAAGAATTTATGATCGGCGGCCATGGCGTCGTTCAATTTCTGCGCCCAAGCGTCCGTCGCGCCGTTATCGAGGCCTTGGACGACCAACTGATAGGCGCTGGCCGAGGAGCGCGAACCGAGCCTGAGGTTCTGCACCGGTTGCATATAGGTTTCGATGCCGGCGACGCCGGACAGCTGCCGCCTCAAATCGGAAAGCACCTTCTCTATGTCGGGACGCTTGTCCTTGTCCTTCAGTTGCACGAACAACTGTCCCTGATTGAGCGCATTGTTGCCGCTGCCCACCGACCAGGCGACGTGATCGACGTAAGGCGAATGCGAGAAGACGTCGGCGACCTGGCTCTGCAGCTTCGTCATCGCGTCGAAGGAGATGTCCTGGCGGGCGATGGTGGTTACCGAGATCTGGCCTATGTCTTCTTGCGGGAAGAAGCCCTTCGGCGAAACCTGGATCAGCCAGACGGAGGCCGCCGCGGTGCCGACGAAGACCAGGAACACCAGGAAGGTGTGGCGCAGGCAGAAGCTCAGGATCCAGTCATAGCCACGCGTGATGAGATCATGTCTGTGACCGTCGGCATGCGCCTCGCGATCGGCCTTGGTCACCGACAAAAGCCGCGAGCACAGCATCGGGGTCAGGGTCAGCGACACGAACATCGACGCCAGGATGGCGACCGTCACCACGACGGCGAATTCGTTGAAGATGCGCCCGATGACGCCGCCCATTAGAAGCACGGGGATGAACACCGCCACCAGCGAAATCGAAATCGAAATGATGGTGAAGCCGATCTCGCGCGCGCCCTTGAGCGCGGCGTCGAAAGCCGACAGCCCATCCTCTTCCATGTGGCGGAAGATGTTCTCGAGCATGACGATCGCGTCGTCGACGACGAGGCCGACGGCCAGCGTCAGACCCATCAGTGAGATGTTGTCGATCGAGAAGCCGAACAGGAACATCGCGCCGAGCGTCGCGATCAGCGAAATCGGCACGGCCACCGCCGGGATGATCGTTGCCGTGACGCGGCGCAGGAACACGAAGATCACCATCACCACCAACGCGATGGTCAGGAGCAGCGTGAACTGCACGTCGTCGACGGCCTGGCGGATCGAGGTAGAACGGTCGTTGAGCAGCTTGATGCTCGCGGCAGCCGGCATCTGGTCCTGGAAGGACGGCAGCATCGCCTTGACCTTGTCGACGACGTCGACCGTATTGGCGTCGGGCTGGCGCTGCACGGCCATGATAATGGCGCGCGTGCCGTCATACCAACTCGCCGTCGTCGTGGTTTCGACCGAGTCGATGACGCGCGTGACCTCGCCCAGCCGCACCGGATGGCCATTCTTGGTGGCGATGATAATGTTGGAAAAATCGGCGGCGTTCATCAGCTGGGTGTTGGCCGTGATCGTCAGCTGCTGCTTGTCGTTCTGCAGCACGCCGAGCGGGGTGTTGCTGTTGGCCGAGGCCACGGCCGTCTGCAACTGGTCGATCGATATGC
>NZ_RZSF01000462.1:0-3983 GCF_004023325.1 Mesorhizobium sp. M1A.F.Ca.ET.072.01.1.1
CTGGCCGGCTATGCCCGCCACCCGAATTTCGGCGGCGTGCTGATGGTCGGCCTGGGTTGCGAGGTCAACCAGCTCACCCTTTACGGCCAAAAGGGCGTCGCGGCGGGAAAGCGGCACTTCAACATCCAGGAGGCCGGCGGCTCGCGCAAATCCGTCGAGCGGGCAATGGGCGTGCTGGCCGAGATCGCCGAGGAAGTCGGCCAGTTGCAGCGCGAACC
Organism: Mesorhizobium sp. M1A.F.Ca.ET.072.01.1.1; assembly: GCF_004023325.1. Lineage (NCBI taxonomy): Bacteria > Pseudomonadati > Pseudomonadota > Alphaproteobacteria > Hyphomicrobiales > Phyllobacteriaceae > Mesorhizobium > Mesorhizobium sp. M1A.F.Ca.ET.072.01.1.1. Next base: position 219 of record NZ_RZSF01000462.1, read on the forward strand.
AATCCCGGTCAGCGAGATCGTCGTCGGCCTGCAATGCGGCGGCTCGGACGGCATGTCCGGCATCACCGCCAACCCGGCGCTGGGGGCGGCGGTCGATATCCTGGCCGGCTGCGGCGGCATCGGCATCCTGTCCGAGACGACCGAGATCTACGGCGCCGAGCATCTGCTTGCCTATCGCGCCGCCTCGCCCGAGATCGCCGCCAAGCTCGATGGCTTTGTGAAATGGTGGGAGGACCATACAGCCAAGCACGGCGCCTCGATCGACAACAATCCCTCGCCGGGCAACAAGCGCGGCGGCCTGACCACGATCCTGGAGAAGTCGCTGGGTGCTGTTGCCAAGGGCGGTCAGACGCCGCTCAACGGCGTCTTCGGTTACGCCGAGAAGGTCAGCGGCAGCGGCTTGGTGTTCATGGACACGCCCGGCTACGATCCGGTCTCGGCCACCGGCCAGGTGGCCGGCGGCGCCAATGTCATCGTCTTCACCACCGGCCGCGGCTCCTGCTTCGGCTGCCGTCCGACGCCGTCGATCAAGGTCGCCACGAACTCGACCATGTACCACCAGATGGAAGAGGACATGGACGTCAATTGCGGTGTCATCGCTTCCGGCGAGAAGACGATCGCCGGCATGGGCCGCGAGATCTTCGAGCTGATCATCGAGACGGCGTCCGGACGCAAGACCAAGAGCGAGGCGTTCGGCTACGGCGACAACGAGTTCGTGCCCTGGCATCTCGGCGCGACGCTCTAAATAGTCGAAACGACCGCCGGTCGAACGGCAAAGGGAGGCTTTGATGAACAAACGCCGGATCGGCACGACCGCGCTCGAAGTCACCGAAGTCAGCTTCGGCGGCGCCGCCATCGGCGGCCTTTATCGCGCCTGTCCGCGCGAGCCCGCAATGGAAACGCTGCAGGCGGCCTGGGACGGCGGGCTGCGTTACTTCGACACCGCGCCCTTCTACGGCTTCGGCCTGTCGGAGCGGCGCACAGGCGATTTCCTGCGTGAGAAGCCGCGCTCCTCCTATGTGCTCTCGACCAAGGTCGGTCGCCTGTTCCGGCCGGTGCCGGAGGACCAGGTTCCCGATCACTCCTATGTCGATCCGCTGCCCTTCGCGCTCGACTACGACTATTCCTATGACGGCATCATGCGCTCAGTGGATTTTTCCTACGCGCGGCTCGGCCTCAACAAGATCGACATCCTGTTCGTCCACGACATCGGCGCCTACACGCATGGCGTCGAGAAGACGAAGCTGCATTTCCGTCAGCTGATGGACGGCGGGCTGAAGGCGCTGGAGGAGCTGAAATCGTCCGGCACGATTTCCGCCTACGGCCTTGGCGTAAACGAGGTCCAGATCTGCCTCGACGTGCTTCGCCGCGCGCCGCTCGACTGCATCCTGCTCGCCAGCCGCTATTCGCTGCTTGATCGCAGCGCCGAGGCCGACCTGCTGCCGCTTTGCCGCGAGCGGCGGACCTCGCTGATCATCGGCGGCGTCTTCAACTCGGGCATATTGGCGACGGGACCGGTGCATGGCGCGCATTTCGATTATCTGCCGGCGAGCAGGGATATTCTCGACCGCGTCAGCGCAATGGAGCGCATCGCCATCGGAGGTGGCTATCCGCTGGCCGCTGCCGCGTTCCAATTCCCTCTGCACGAGCCTGTCGTTGCCTCGGTGCTGACCGGCACCGCCAAGCCCGCGAATCTGACGCGCAATCTCGAACTGCTGGATGTCAAGGTGGCGGCGGCGGAATTTGCCAAATACGATCCTTATACGATCGTCCAGCAGCTTGGCTGAGATGCGGAGGAGCCGGCAGACCGATCAGCTGCCACGCCATCACGCAAACGGCATGAGACACCGCTTGCATCGATCAGGGCAATGCACTATCAAAATCCAGCAAATGTTTTTTATTGATAAAGTTCTGTTTGGCTCGCGCCTATCCAGATGGAGCTTCCGAACCTTCACCGGGCGACCTTAGGGAGGAACCTAATGAAATTCGTAACCAGCCTTCTCAACCGCCGCGCCTTCGTGGCTTTGGCCGCCGCCTCGATGCTCGCCGGTGCGATGCATTCGGCACCCGCCTCGGCGGCCGACGTGACCATCCCGATCATCGTCAAGGACACCACTTCTTTCTACTGGCAGATCGTGCTGGCCGGCGCCCGCAAGGCCGGCAAGGATCTCGGCATCAACGTGCCGGAGCTTGGCGCCCAGGCCGAAACCGACGTCAACGGTCAGATCTCGATCCTCGAGAACGCCGTCGCCGGCAATCCGGCCGCGATCGTGATCGCGCCGACCGAGGCCAAGGCGCTCGGCAAGCCGATCGACGAGGCGGCGACCAAGGTCAAGGTCATCGGCATCGACTCCAGCGCCGAATCCAAGGCCTTCACCTCCTTCCTCACCACCGACAACGTCCAGGGCGGCCGTGTCGCCGCTGACGGTCTCGCTGCCGCGATCGGCGCCGCCAATGGCGGCAAAGTCGAGGGCAAGGTTGCGCTGATCACCGCGCTGCCCGGCGCCGGCTCGCTCGAGCAGCGTGCGCAAGGCTTCAAGGAACAGCTCAAGGCGAAATATCCCGGCCTCGAACTGGTCGCCGACAAATATGCCGACGGTCAGGCCACCACCGGCCTCAACATCGCGACCGACCTGATCACCGCCAATCCGGACCTCAAGGGCATCTTCGCATCGAACCTGATCATGGCGCAGGGCGTTGGCCAGGCGATCGCCGAGAACAACCTCGCCGGCAAGGTGGCGCTGATCGGTTTCGACAGCGACGAGAAGCTGATCAAGTTCCTCAACGACGGCGTCATCTCCGGCCTCGTCGTCCAGGATCCGTACCGGATGGGCTACGACGGCATCAAGACCGCCTTAGCCGCCTCGAAGGGCGAGAAGGTCGAGGCCAATGTCGACACCGGCGCCAATCTCGTGACCAAGGACAACATGAAGGATCCGAAGATCGACGCGCTGCTCAACCCGAAGCTCAACTGATCTTCGCGACATTCGTTTCCGGGGCTTCGCCGCCCCGGAAACATCGCCGCGGACAGTTTGGAAATCCGCCGGCTTGCTTTAGGCTCTGCCTTCTAGATGCGCGCCAGACGCATCGCTGCGTATCCAACGGTTGGATCAATCTGGGAGGATTGTCATGACGTCGACGGCGCAGGAACTGCACCCGCCCCCCACGCTGAAACCGGGCAGGACCATCCTCGAGTTGAAAGGCCTGGAAAAGCGCTATCCCGGCACGCATGCGCTGAAGCCGGTGGACCTTGCCTTCAAGTCGGGCGAGATCCACGCCATCGTCGGCGAGAACGGCGCCGGCAAATCGACGCTGATAAAGCTTTTAACCGGCGTCATGCCGCGCACCTCCGGCGAAGTCGTCTGGGAAGGTAAGCCCGAGGCGCTGGCCACGCCGCACGAGGCGATGGCGCTCGGCATCAATGCCGTCCACCAGGAGGTCGTGCTTTGCCGCCACCTCACCGTCGCCGCCAACATGTTCCTCGGCGAGGAGAATTCCCGCTTCGGTCTCTTGCAGCAGCGCGCCATGGTGAAGGAAGCGCAGAAGATCATCGACGGCCTCGGCTTCGATCTGCCCGCGCATGTCATGCTGGGCGACCTCACCATCGGCCAGCAGCAGCTGATCGCCGCCGCCCGCGCCACGGTACGCGGCACAAAGTTCCTCATCTTCGACGAGCCGACCGCCTACCTCACCCGCAAGGAGGCCGACCAGCTGTTCAAGCTGATCCGCCGGCTAAAGGGCGAAGGTGTCACCATCATCTATATC
>NZ_RZSF01000463.1:0-3970 GCF_004023325.1 Mesorhizobium sp. M1A.F.Ca.ET.072.01.1.1
CGCCTATGCCGGCACGCAGACCCGCCGACAGGCGCGGTTGCTGCGCCAGGCGCAGACGGAGTTCGACAATGCCAGCCGCGCGCGCGGTGAAGCCCAGGCCCGTTTCGATGAAGCACGAGCGCAGGAAGCGCTTGCCCGAACCGCCCACCAGGATGCCGAGATCGATCTCGCGCGCGGGCGCGCGCGGCTCGATACATTACGCTCCGACCCCACGATGCAGGATGCCAACCGCCTCGAAGGCGCGCAGAAGGAGGCTGCGGCGCGTCGGCAAGCAATGCGCAAGGCAGCCGAGGCGCTCGAGGAGGCGACCCGGCGACTAGGGCTCAGCACCGAGGAAACGGAACGCGCGGCCCGGCGCATGGAACAGGCGGAAAGTGTTTTGACTGATCTGCGCCGGCAAAGCGCGGCCCACGCAGATGCGACCGGCATTACCGCCCAGCATGGCGCAAGCCCGCTTGCCGTATCCCAAGCGCCCGAACTGGTCGAACTGACGCGGCAGGCCTTCGACAAGGCATGCGCCGGACTTCGCAGCCTTGTTGACAGCCGGCGCGAGGAGATTGCCGTGCTGCGCCGCCGCCAGGCCGAAGTCGCACAGGCCGAGGCGATCTATGCGCGCCGGCGTGAAATCCAGGACGAACGGCGACTCGAGGCCGAAGAAGCCGCCGGGCGCCGCACACAAGCCGATGCCGAGGTCGAACGAGAAGGCCGGAGCCTGGTTGAAAGTTGGGATGGCCATTTCATCGGGTTGAAGCAATTGCATGTCGACCCCGACGACAGGTTCTCGGCCCTGGCTGCCCTAGCGGAATGGGCGGTAGCGTTGCAGGGCGATGATCCTGCCCGGCACCTCCTGCAATCGGCGCATCAACATGCCAGCCATGCGCTCACACAGCGTCGCGTGGAGATCGATAACCAGTGTCAGGCACTGGCGAGCGAAAACGAAAGGCTTAGCGAAGAAGGCGAGCGTTTGGAGGCTGGTGCAGATATTGCGCCGCCCCTGCCCTACACGCGCGGTACATCCGTCCGGGAAAACCGTCAGGGTGCGCCATTGTGGCAGGTGGTGGACTTTCGCGATAAGACGACGGCCACACAGCGCGCGGGTCTCGAAGCGGCGCTCGAAGCGGCCGGGCTGCTCGATGCCTGGATATCGCCGGACGGCCGCCTTCAGGCTGGCGACGACGGCAGGCCGCTGCTCGACGTGCAAGTGCTTGAGCGGCAAAACCGTTCACAGTCACTTGCCGACTGGCTGCATGTCACCGTGCCGGCCGGCTGCGATATGCCGGATGACGTCGTCGGGCGAGTGCTGTCCAGCATCGCCTGCGCGGATGACGATCCCGTCGACAGCGAGGCCTGGATTGCTCCGGACGGCCGTTTTCGCCTCGGCAGCCTATGCGGCGCCTGGGGCAAGCCGGCGGCGGTCTTTATCGGACATGTCGCCCGCGCCACAGCCCGCACGCGTCGGCTGGCCGAGATTTCGGAGCGCCTCGCGGAGCTTTCAGCCGAACTGGCCGCCGCGCAAGCCATGGCCGCACAGCTCGCGCTGGATCGTGAACTGGCCGATGAAGAATTGCGCCGGGCGCCCGCCGACGAGGCACTGCGCAGCGTTCACCTGGCGGCCGCCGCCTCGACCCGCCAAGCCCGGCTGGCCAGCGAACGGCTCGCTGATGCCGACATGAAGTGCCTCGTTGCCGAAAAGGCGCTCAAGGCCGTTCATGAACAGCTCGCGGCTGACGCCGCGGACCTGCGCCTGCCGGAATCGCCCGACGCATTGCGCATTCTCGAGACAGCGCTGCAGCACTATCGCGATGCGCAGGTCCGGCTCGAGCAAGCCGTCCACGAGCTGCGTCTGGCTATGCCGGAATGGCAGCGCCAGCGGATCCGCGAGGACGAGGCGCGCGGCGACATGCGGCAGCGTGAAGAGGACCTCGCGGCTGCCCGCATTGAAGCAGAAGACGCGTTCGCCCGGTTCGACGTGTTGCGGGACACGGTTGGCACCAAAGTCGAGGAATTGCAGCGGCAGTTGTCCGATGCCCGTATTGCGGTCGAATCGGGCGAAACCGCGTCGAAATTAGCCAACGAGGTGCTGCGCGACAAGGGCGAGGCGCGAGCAGTCGCTAGCCAGCAGGTCGAGACGGCAAACGTCAATCTTCTGCAGCGCGGCGAAGCCCGCGCCCAGGCAATATTGAAACTTCAGCAATTCGCGGACACCGGTCTATTGTCAGCCGCGCTGCCGGATATCGATCTGCCCGACATGGATGGCCTGTGGACAATCGACCCCGCCCTGACGCTGGCTCGGCGGGCGGAACAGGGACTGTCCGGTCTCAAGGACGACGACGAGGCATGGGCACGCGTACAGCGCCAGATATCGGAAGAACTCACCGAATTGCAGCGCGCACTTGGCGCGCTCGGCCACCAGGTCCAGGCCGACCAGAACGACTGGGGCTTCAGCGTGAACATCATCTATCAGAATCGGCGCGAACGGCCCGACCGCCTCGCCATGCGGCTCGCCGAAGAGATTGCCCAGCGCAGCGAACTGCTCACTGCCAATGAGCGGGCCGTTTTAGAGAACCATCTGCAGGCCGAGATCGCGTCGGAAATCCAAGTCGACGCCATTAACCGGGAACTGCACAAGCGTCCCACCTCCACCGGCCTGCGCTACCGCCTAGTATGGCAGCCGCTGGCCGAGGAGGAAGGCGCCCCTATTGGCCTGGACCTGGCGCGCAAGCGCCTGCTCAACACCAGCTCCGATCTCTGGTCGGTGGACGACCGCAGCGTCGTGGGCGCCATGCTGCAGCAACGCATCTCCGCCGAGCGGGAGCGCGCCGATGCGATCGACGCAAGAGATGCCGGCGGCACCCTGCTCGATCAGCTCGCCCGCGCACTCGACTATCGCCACTGGCATCGCTTCCGCGTCGAACGCTGGCAGGAGGGGGGTTGGGGCAAGCTTTCCGGCCCCGCGTCGAGCGGCGAGCGGGCGCTCGGCCTCACGGTGCCGCTGTTCGCCGCGGTCGCCAGCTTCTACAGTCAGGGCAGCTATGCGCTCGCCCCACGGCTGATGCTGCTCGACGAAGCGTTTGCCGGCATCGATGACACCGCGCGTGCGCACTGCATGGGACTGATCCGCGAGTTCGACCTCGACTTTGTCATCACCAGCGAGCGCGAGTGGGCATGTTATGCCGAGCTGCCCGGCGTCGCCATATGTCAATTGCAGCGACGCGAAGGGATCGATGCCGTATTCGTCTCGCGGTGGACCTGGGACGGACGAGACAAGACGCTTCAGGCCGATCCCGATCGCCGATTTGCGCCGGCATGAGCGGCCAGCCCGACGTCCCCCTTCAACGCCTGCTCGGCGGCGATCACCTCGCTTCGCTGCGCAGGCGATTGCGCCAACGCTTCGAGCGCGCGCCGCTCGAGACCATTGATCACATTCGCATTGACGAACTCGGCGTCGAGGAACACGCGGCGCTGGCCGGCCTGCTCGGGCGCGCGCCGCGCCACTCGAAATCCTTGCGCATCGACGTTCACGCCGTCGATGCCGCTTTGCAACACGCTGGTATCGCCAGTTCCTTGCGCGATGCTCTGGAAAAACTCGACGGTCCCATCATTCATCTCGCCGGAACCCGCCTGCGGACGCAGACGCTTTGGACGGGCGTGATCGAAGGCTGCGGCGATTCGCGCCTGGCCAGCTTGCTGCGGACCCCGACGGGCATCGGCCTCATCAAGCGGCTCGCCCGACAGGATCCGGAAGCGGCAGCGCAGCTGTGCCACCGAGCCGAAGAGGTACTGCGGCGTCTGCCCGCTGACGGCATTACGCGCTCGCAACTCGCCGCCGACGTGTTGGGCGACGCCCATGCGCTCGACAATGGCCGGGGGACGGCGGCGCTTGTGCTGGCAGTCTGGCGTCAGGGCACCTCGCCCATTGCGGACGAGGGCAGCGAAAGACTGACCGAACCGAAAGACGATCCCGATGCGC
>NZ_RZSF01000464.1:0-3927 GCF_004023325.1 Mesorhizobium sp. M1A.F.Ca.ET.072.01.1.1
GGGCGGGGCGGGCGCGAATTCCGGCAGACTGTTCACCCACCAGTTCTGCACGAAGTCGGTGTCCATCTGCGACAGGCCGGTCATCATGCGATAGGTCTTCAGCGCGCCGAGCATGAAATCCGGATCGCGGATCTGCCGCCACATCGTGGCCTCGAGCAGCGCCACCATGTGCGGCTCGAGCACGTTGCGCAGCGCGTGGTCGTAAGTGTCGGTCTGGGCGCGCACGAGCTCGGCCGAAGCGGTCGGGCCGAGCAAATTGTGGACAGCGTCCGGCGATGCGGTGCGCGCCGTCGCCACCGCATCCATCGCGGCCAGCGCCCCGTCCATCGTCGGCTGCTCCACCGAAGCAGGCATGGCGGAGACGTCGGTCAGCGGCGCCTGCAGCGCCTCGAACTGGCCGGCCTGCTCGGTGATCGCATTGCGGTTGTCGAGATAGGACCAGGTGAACAGTCCACCCGCCAGCAGGGCGGCAAGCGCGCAAGCCGCGGCCGCGCCGCGCCAAATCCAGGCGCGGCGGCGCTGCGCCAGCGGATCGAACGTGCCGAGACCCGCTTCCTTGAAGATGACCTCGGTCAGGAGATTGCGCAGGAAGAAGCTGCGCTTCTCGACGCGCGGCGCCAGCATCGCGCGGCGCGGCGGCAGTCCGAAGGAGGAGGACAGCGCCGCCGTCAGCCGGTCGATCGGCGCGCCTTCCTGTGTCGCCGAGGTCAGATAGAGGCCGCGCAGCCAGGCGGCTTCCTCGTAGCGGCTTTCGCCGAACATCGCCTCGATCAGCACCTGGATCGGCTCGGAGAGGCTGGCGAGCTGGGCCGGGAAACGGAAGATTTCCGCGCGCGATCCGAGCTTGTCCTCGTCCTCCAGGCGCGGCACCAGCCGCCGCTCCAGCTCCGTGGCAAGCGCGGCAAGCTCTCTTTCGACGGTCTTGGCGTCGATGCGGGCATCGAGCGGAAAGGTCGTCCCCCATACCTGCTCGCGGGCGGCGGTCGAGAGACCGCCGAAGAAGGCCTCGAAGCCCTTGATCAGGTCGGCCTTGGTCAGCATCAGGTAGACGGGAAGGCGAATTTCGAGGCGGTCGTTCAGCTCCGCCAGCCGGCGGCGGATCTTGCGGCCATGCGCCTTGATCGCTTCGTCGCCTTCCGAAAGTGCATCGATCGACAGCGCGACGATGACGCCGTTGAGCGCGCGCCGGCCACGATGCTTCTTGAGAAGATCGAGGAAACCCAGCCATTCCGTCGCGTCGACATCCGGCTGGCTTTCCTGCTGGACGTAACGGCCGGCGGTGTCGATCAGCACCGCATTCTCCGAGAAGAACCAGTCGCAATTGCGCGTGCCGCCGACGCCCTGCAGATCGTCGGTGAGATCGATCGGGAAGTTGAGGCCTGACTGTCGCAGCGCAGTGGTCTTGCCCGTGGCCGGCGGTCCGACGATGACATACCAAGGCATCTCGCGCAGGAATTTGCGGCCGCCGAGCTTGCGTCGCTTGAGCTCCGCCATCACCTCGCCGAATTTGGCGCCGACCGCGGCAACGCTTTCCTCGCCAGGAGTGAGCTGCTTTTCCGCCACGGGCGCGGCGATCTCGGCGACGAACATGCGGTTGGCGCGGATCGCGCGGCGCTGCGCGATGATCAGCCAGATCAGCCACAGGATGATAAGCCCGGCGATGATGGCGATGCGCACATTGTCGGAATCGAACGGCGCATACGGGCCGACCTGGACGATCGGGCCGAACACCCAGATCAGCAGCGAAAGCAGCGCGATGCCGATCAGCGTCCAAAGGAAGCGCGAAGTGAGAACCGCCCAGAGGAAGCGCAGGATGAACATCAGAGCCTCTTCTCGACCAGGACCTCGACGCGGCGGTTGAGCGCGCGGCCCTCGCGCGTCGAGTTGTCGGCCACCGGATCGGTCTCGGCGCGCCCTTCCGAATGAATGCGCTCCTGCGGCACGCCGGCCTGCACCAGAAGGTTGGCTATGGTCTCGGCGCGCGCTTCCGACAGCCGCTGGTTCGACGAAAGCGGGTTGGATTTCTGCAGGCGCACATTGTCGGTGTGGCCGACCACCGTGACGTTCCCGATCAGTTCCTGATTGGCGAGGATCACCTTGGCGATCGATTCGATCAGCGGCTCATAGCCCTGCGTGAGTGTCGGCCGCGCCGACTGGAACAGTTCGGGATTGGAAGACTGGATGACGAGCTTGGCCAGCGACACGCTCTCGGTCCCGCTCAGCGCCGGCTTGAGACCATCCGGCGCCTCGGCCTTGAATTCAGGCAGCAGCGCAAAATCGACCGGTTCCGGCTGCGGCGCCTCGGGTTCGGGCGCGTCGACCTTGGGCGCGGCGCGGGTGACGTCGCCCCGCGAGGGCGGCGGCAAAGCGCGGACCAGGGCGGAGAGCTCGACCGCCTGGCTGCTCAGCCCCATCGACAGGCCGACATAAGCAGCGGCGGCGATGACCACGGCCGCCAGCGCCATCACCCAGATCGGTACGATGAAGCGCTGCGGCTCGTCCGAGGCGATCACGCCCTTCCAGTTCGGCGACAGCGGCGCATCTTCGGCGTCGGCATTGCGCAGGAAGCGCGCCGCCGCCACGCGAACGGCATTGAGCGAGCGGTCGCCGGCGCGGCCAGGCACGCGATATTTGCCGCGGAAGCCGAGCGCCAGGCAATAATATTGCAACTCCAGCATTTCGCGGTCGCGGTTCGGATGCCGCTCCAGTTCGTCGAGCCGCGAGAAGAACTGCGTGCCGGCATCGACGTCGCCGCGCAGCATCACCACCAGCGGCTGGCGTGGCCAGGCGCTGGCGCCGCCCCAGGGCGTGTTGAGCGCGAGATCGTCGAGCAAGGCCGCCACCGCCCAGGCGGCCTGATCGGCCCGCTCCAGCGACGAGCCCGCGGCCATCGCGGCATCGCGTGCGCGCACCAGCTCCTCGAGCAGGCGCGTGCGCAGCACTTCCGGGTTCTCCGGCGCCAGCGCGCTTTCCAACTCCGGCGCGAATTCGAGCAGCGGCGCGAAGCTATTGATCAGCACATTGGGATGGGCGCGCGCGCGCTTCACCGGCGCGCCCGGCGCCAGCGGCGCCATCGGCCGGGGCGAAGCGCCCGTCAGCCTGATGCGCGTGCGTTCGCGATCCTCCGACAGTCCGAAAGGATCATCCCGGCTCATGGCCTCACCTGTTCACCGAATAGCAGTCGACCTGCGGCTCGCTTGGCAGCACGCCGGAAACGCCGATGACGAAACCGGGGGCGTCGAGCAGCGAGGCCCAATGCTCGCTCTTCTGGTCCAGCTCCAGGCACAGCCGGTCGCCGTCATAGGGAATCTCGCGCGGCTGCGAATGCAGCGGCTTCAGCGGAATGCCGGGCAGGCGCGACTTCCACAGCCCCTCGAACTGGTCGGCGGACCCGACGGTGGCCTGGTTGACGAAGATCTTGCGCAGCGCGTCTTCCGACAGTTCGGAGCCGACGCGGATGACGATGCGGCTGGCCACCAGAAGCTTCGGGTTGTCGATGCGCACCTTCCAGACATTGGTGGCATGCCGCATGACCGGCAGCGCGCGCGATTTCGGCTCGATATACCGCAGGCTGAGGATCAGCGAGCGCAAGGCGTCCGCCAGGGCCATATAGGCAGGGCCGGGCGCCATGTGGTCATAGGCCGGCAGCTCGCCGAGCCGGCGCGAGCTGGAGCCATAAGTCGCCATTTCGCCGGCGAGGCCGGCGAGCTCGAGGTAGAGCTCGGCCGGATGGAAGACATCTTGCGCCAGCATGTGGGCGAGCCGCGGCTTGGCCGCATTGGCAAGATGAAGCATCAGCAGGATGTTGTAGACAGTGACCTCGGGGGCGCCGGCCGCTTCCTCCTTGGTCAGCAGCTTGTCGGCGACCGCCTTGTCGGTCGGAACGGTCGTCTTCTCGCCGCCGCGGATCGCCGCCGCATCGAGCTT
>NZ_RZSF01000465.1:0-3914 GCF_004023325.1 Mesorhizobium sp. M1A.F.Ca.ET.072.01.1.1
GGCCATAAGAATCCTTGCCGCCGGAGAGCGCCACCAGCCAGCGCTCGCCGGGCTTGACCATGGCGAAGTCTTCGATCGCCTGGCGCGTGAGCCGCAGCAGCCGCTTGCGCAGCTTGTTGAACTCGACCGAAGATGGCGCGTCGCGGAACAGCGGATGGAATCCGCCGTCCGGCTCGTCGGCGATCGGCTCAAGCGATTTGACGTTTGGCAGCATATTCATGGCGCAGGTGCCCACGGTTCTGTTGCCGCTTCGCTTAGAGCATTTTGCAGCCAAGTGGAATCACTAGCCGTCGCGGAATTGCGGCTAAAAAATGACCAGGGTGGAATTGCCGCCCTGGCCGACGCGACAAACAAAGAAAAGGCCGCCTCGAGGGCGGCCTTGGATGGGTCTCGCCGATTAGTCGGATCAGCGCGAATAGAATTCGACGACCAGGTTCGGTTCCATCTGGACGGCGAACGGAACATCCGCCAGGCCGGGAACGCGGTTGTAGGTCGCGGTCATCTTGTTGTGGTCGGCCTCGATATAGTCCGGCACGTCACGCTCGGCCAAGCCTACCGATTCCAGCACGATGACGAGCTGCTTCGACTTCTCGCGCACCTCGATGACGTCGCCCGGCTTGCAGCGGTACGAACCGATATTGGTGCGCCTGCCGTTGACGTTGACGTGGCCATGGTTGACGAACTGACGGGCCGCGAAGATGGTCGGCACGAACTTGGCGCGATAGACGATCGCGTCGAGACGCGACTCGAGCAGGCCGATCAGGTTCTCGGAGGTGTCGCCCTTGCGGCGGTTGGCTTCCTCATAAACTTTGCGGAACTGCTTTTCCGAAACGTCGCCATAGTGGCCCTTGAGCTTCTGCTTGGCGCGCAGCTGCAGGCCGAAGTCGGAAAGCTTGCCCTTGCGGCGCTGGCCATGCTGGCCGGGGCCGTATTCGCGCTTGTTGACCGGGGACTTCGGACGGCCCCAGATGTTTTCGCCGAGACGGCGGTCGATCTTGTATTTCGCGGATTCGCGCTTGCTCATCGCATTCCCTTTCAAAACGATATACCCGGAACCCCTTGGCTCCGGGTGAAGGAAACGCGCCCTCCTCTGGCCTCCGTTTTCGAGGCCTGACAGGGTTTCCCACGCAACGCGACGGAAAACCCACGGGACACGTCAGTTCGAACAAGACCGCCGACAGACTGGCTTCCGGTGAGGTCTTGCCCATGCAAAAGAAACCACCGGACGTCGCCGCCCGGTGTTGGTGGCCCTGTTAAACAGAGATCTAACCGGTGTCAAGGTCGTGATCGGCGACGCACCGGCTCTACCATTCTGCCGTCATGACGCCGGAGCCGGCGATGCCAAGGCATTGGCATCGCCGCAGGCAGATCCGCCACGTCGTGGCATGCCGCGGGTTTTTCTATCCAGGCACCAACTTGAGAGCCAGGCAGCCACAAAGTCAGGACTTTTTGCTAGGCAGTCCCTTGCGTTTGGTCTCGGCGAACTCCTCGAGTTGCTTCTCGCTCATGGACTCGTACATCTCGCGCGAAGCACCCTTAAGCTCGGTTTTCTTGGTCTCGCCGCGCTTGGCCGAAAGGGCCGCGCCGGCTGCCTTCTGTTGGGCTTGCGATTTGGCTGGCATGCGATTTCTCCCTGTGCGTGGTGGGAAGAGAAACGCTGCGGCGCTATCGCAGTTCCAGCTAGCGCGAGGTCAGCCCAAAGCCCTGGATGAGCCTGCGCGTGGCGAAATCCACCTTACCAGAGGTGAAGAGGGCGATATCGGGCTCGGTCTCGCCCGACGGTTCGCCGATAGGCTGCAGCAGCGACATGGCGCGCCGGGCAATGGCTTCCGCCGGATCGATCCAGTCGACCGGCCAGGGAGCGGTCTTGCGCATGCGGTTGGCCAGGAACGGATAATGCGTGCAGGCGAGCACGACGATGTCGGTGCGCTGCCCGTCGTGCTCGATGAAGCAGGGCGCGATCTCGGCGCGCACGGCTTCCTCGTCGACAAAACCTTCGCGCATATAGATCTCGGCCAATGCGGCAAGCCTGTCGCTGCCGACGAGCCGGACATGGCATTTCTGCGCCCATTTGCTGATCAGGTCACGCGTGTACTGGCGCTTCACCGTGCCCGGAGTCGCCAGCACCGAAACCAGGCCGGACCGCGTGCGCTCGGCCGCCGGCTTGATCGCGGGCACCGTTCCGACAAAAAGATGACCGGGAAATTTTTCCCGCAGCGCATCGATCACCAGGGTCGAGGCGGTGTTGCAGGCGATCACTGAGATCGCCGGCTGCAGACGGTCGAGCAATTTGCCGAACAGGGCGAGTATGTGCTCCTTGAGCGCCGGCTCTTCCCATGCGCCGTAAGGAAAAGCCGCGTCGTCGGCGACATAGACGAAGCGCCGATCCGGCATCAGGACGCGCGCCTCGCGCAGCACCGTCAGTCCGCCGACACCGGAATCGAACATCAGGATCGGACGCTGGTTTGATCGATCGTTCATTGTCATCCGACTACAGGAAGAAGCTGACCCGAGATTTGGCCAACCGCGCTTCTATCCTGAACGATCATGGTCTTGAAGTGGCAGATGCCAGCAGCTTTTGCGCAACTCAGAGCCCCCGCTTGCCGAAGCCGGCGGGTCGCGCCCGGCCAAACGGCTGCGGCGCCGGCGCCGGCGCCGGACGCGCGGGTTGCGCAGCAGTCCGTGGCGCAGCTGGAGCAACGCTCGCTGTCGCCCTCGCGGGGCGCGCCTCCGCCGGCAACGAGCCTTCAAAGTCGAAAGCCTCGGTCAGCTCATCGATGTTGCTGCCGGCCACAGGCTTTGCCCACAGGATCGTGCACCAGAGGCCGAATATGGCAAGGCCGAGCAGGTTCAGGCCACCGGGCGCGCTCTCAGGATTGCCGAAATCGATGACCAGAAGCGTTCCGGCCTGCAGCAATCCATAGATGCCGGAAAAGGCGATATAGGACCAGAGGATCCAGCCTGAACCATCGGCATCGCGGCTGCGGCGCCATGCGATGTTGCCGCGCAGCGCGACGAAGACGAGCGACACAACAAGCGCGGCGCCGGCCAGGCTTTGCCGCGACGGACCCGGCATCGAATTGATCAATCCCGCGAAGCCGGTCGTTGCGGCAATGCAGAGCACGATCGTTACCGCTTCCGCTATGAACAGACCTAGCGAATAGAAGAAGAAATGCAGACGGCCAATATTGGACGTAAACATCTGCTGCCCCATCGTTTCGAGAACGATGAACCAAACCGCATAATATTCGGTTACCTTGAAGGTTCGGAGCTTACGGATTTTAACTTTCTTTGTCCGTTGTTCGCTTGCGCGTAGCCGGCGCCCGCCTCGGATCATCCCCCGGTGAGCCGTCGCCGCGCGGCATTGCCGGCGAAAACCTGTGGAGCGACGAGATGATGCCGCGCAGCACCTTCAACTCGGGCTCAGCGAATCCCGCCCGCGTCAGCACGGCACGCAGATTGTCGACCATCTTAGGCCTCTTCTCTTCCGGGCGGAAATAGCCGCGCGCCTCGAGAGCGCCTTCGAGATAGGTGAACAGGCTGTGCAGCTGTTCCTTGGTCGCCGGAACGAGCTCCGGTCCGGCGAAGTTGGTCGCGGTCTCTTCGGCAAGGCCGGATTTCATCCATTCATAGGACATCAAAAGCACGGCCTGTGCGATGTTGAGCGAGGAGAAGCCGGGATCGACGGGAAAGGTGACGATCTCGTCAGCCAGACCAACCTCTTCATTGTAGAGGCCAAAACGTTCACGGCCGAACAGAATTCCGGTGCGCAGCCCCGCCTGCTCGCGGGCCCGGAGCGCCCTGCCCGCATCCACCGGACCGCGCACCGGTTTGAAGCCGTCACGCTCGCGGGCGGTGGTGGCGAAGACGAAGTTGAGGTCGGCCACTGCCGAGGCAAGGTCGTCGAACACCGT
>NZ_RZSF01000466.1:0-3907 GCF_004023325.1 Mesorhizobium sp. M1A.F.Ca.ET.072.01.1.1
ACAATGGCGTGCCGCTGGGCAAGTCGATTTTCCTGGGACGCTGAAGACGGAGAGGTTTCCCGGCGCGGCCGAGAACCCTCTTTTTCATCGTTGAATCAGCGTATCGACATCTCGCGGGCGATACGCGGAAAGTCGGCCGGCTTGATGCCGATATCGGCGCGGTCGGCGTTGCTCATCGCGTTCAGCAGCGCGAGCGCCGATCGGTACCGCTGCTGTTCCTGCGGCCGCGGCCGCGCGAACATTTCGGTGAAGAACCCCATATTCCAGCCCCTTGTTTGTCCTCCACACGCCGAGAATATAGGTGATTTGTTACAATTGTGCAGTGCAGCAAGTGCATGGCAGCCATGCCTGGTGAATTTTTTCCGCCAAAATCGCTTCTCTTCTGAAACTTTTGCGGAAACTCGACCGTACGCCACGGTCCTGGCCCCCGGGCGGGCTTTTTCCTCGCCACTCTGGCGACCTGCCGGTCGGTATCAAATGCAGCGCGGCTTTGATCTTTCCGGCCGGCGTCTGCAGCTGCAACACCCGCAATCGTTAATGTCCTCGGCATTCATTTTTAACGACAGCGATCTATGGTCGACGGCAACAATGAATGCCGTTGCGACAGGAGGAGGCTGAGATCGGCACCGGGAACAAGCTGGATTTCGCTTCGTTGCTCGACGACCTCATCATCGCTTCCGAGAAGGGCGAAGACGGGGGCGCCCGGCCCTCTATTCCATTCGACTATCTGTCGGTGGCGGACGAGCTTCACTCCGGCCGCATCAAGGTCGCCGGCGAAAGCGTCGCCGCCGAGTACCGCGAAGCGGGCGCCGACCTTGCCGCCGAGTTCGCCGCGCTTCTCGACCAGGCCAAGCTGGCTCTCGCTGAGGAAGAGCATCGCCCTGAGGAAGAGCTGGCGCCGATCGACCCTGAATCGATTGCCGGCGAGCTCGGCCTCGATCGCCCTGCGAAGGATACCGATTTCGGCCGCATTCGCCGCAACTTCGCCTTCGCCAACCATCCGGACCGTGTCGCCCCGCATCTGCGTCAGCGCGCCATGATCCGCATGCAAGTGGCCAACATGCTGATCGACGAGGCCAAGCGGCGCGCGCTGGCCGCGGCACGACGCTAACCGGTTTCCGAATTCACGCAAAAGTCGCCAGGACCGGCTTGGAGAAAATCCGGCCTATGCCTTATGCTTGAATTCCTCCGCGCGCAGCCGCGCGCCACCTCCCGCCGGAGACATTTCATGCAAAAACGCCGCCTCGGTCGGACAGACCTCCTTGTTTCGCAAATCTGCCTCGGTTCGATGACCTGGGGCCAGCAGAACACAGAGGCCGAAGGCCATGCCCAGATGGATCTGGCCTTCTCGCGCGGCGTGAATTTCATCGACACCGCCGAGCTTTACCCGATCCCGCCCAAAGCCGAGACGCAAGGGTGGACCGAGAGGATCATCGGCAGTTGGATGAAGACCAAGGGCAACCGCGACAAGGTCATCATCGCCTCGAAAGTGGTCGGCCGCACGGCCAACGCCTGGTTTCGCGGCAACCGGCCATCGAAGCTTGTGCGCGCCGACATTTTCGATGCGGTCGAGAAGTCGCTCGCCAAGCTCCGTACCGATTATATCGATCTCTACCAGATCCATTGGCCGGACCGGGACATTCCCTGGGGTTCGAACCCGACGCGGGTCGGGGCGGTAGCGCGGCGGGCCGATGCTGTCGGAGCGCCGGCGGACGAGACGCCGATCGCCGAGACGCTCGCTGTCTTCGAGGAACTGGTGAAGGCGGGAAAAATCCGCCATTTAGGCCTGTCGAACGAAAGCTCGTGGGGCGTCATGCGTTTCCTGGCCGAGTCCGACAAGGGCGTCGGCCCGCGCGTCGCCTCGCTGCAGAACGCCTACAATCTCGTCAACCGCACCTTCGAGGTGAACCTGGCCGAAGTCTGCCAACGCGAAGAGATCGCGTTTCTACCTTATTCTCCGCTGGCGCAGGGCTACCTCACCGGCAAATATGATCACGGCGCGCGGCCGCAAGGCTCTCGCACGCAGCTCTTCAATCGCGGCCAGCGCTACGAGACGCCGAATGCGGCGGAAGTGCTGCTCCAATACAGCGAGCTGGCGCGCTCTTTCGGCATGGAGCCGGCGCTCTTCGCCAACGCCTATGTGACGAGCCGGCCTTTTGTGACCGCGAATATCGTCGGCGCCACCAGCGTCGCGCAGCTCGACATGGCGCTGTCTTCGGTCGAGGTCCGCTGGACGGAGGAGATGCAGAAGGCGGTCGATGCCATCCACCAGCGCGTCGGCAACCCTTGCCCGTGACTGGAAATCATTGAGAAGGACGAAGGGATGGAGGCGATGGCAGATTTTCCGATCGAGCTCGTGCGCGGACGGTTTCCAGCACTTTCGCTGACCGACAAGGGCCGCCGTCGCATCTATCTCGACAATCCCGCCGGAACCCAGGTGCCGCAGGCGGTGGCGGATGCGGTCTCGCGCTGCCTGCTAACGACAAACGCCAACCTCGGCGGCTTCTTCGAAACGACGGTCGCGGCGCAGCAGGTGGTCGATGATGCGCATGCGGCGATGGCCGATTTTCTCGGTGCGGCAAGCGTCGAGGAAATCATCATCGGCGCCAATATGACGACGCTGACCTACCACATGTCGCGCACACTCGGCCGGACGATGAAGCCGGGCGACGAGATCATCCTCACCCGCATGGACCACGAGGGCAATGTCTCGCCCTGGCTGCAGCTTGCAGAGGATCTCGGCCTCGTCGTGCGTTTCCTGCCCTTCGACGAGAAGAGCTGGCAGGTCGAGGAAGCGGGGCTGAAGGCGCTGCTTTCGGAAAGGACGCGGCTTGTGGCGCTGAACTATGCCTCGAACCTCACCGGCTCGATCAACCGCGTGAGGGAGCTGACGACACTCGCCAAGCAGGCCGGGGCGCTGGTCTATGTCGACGCGGTGCAATTCGCGCCGCACGGGCCGATCGACGTTCAGGCGCTGGGCTGCGATTTCCTGGTCTGCTCGGCCTATAAATTCTTCGGGCCGCATATGGGTATATTGTGGGGCCGTCGCGACGTCATCGATGCGCTGAAACCCTACAAATGCCGCTGCTCGTCCAACCACCTGCCGGAAAGGTTCGAGCTCGGCACGCCGCAGATCGAGCTGATGGCTGGGTTGACCGCAGCGGTCGACTACTTCGCCGATCTCGGCGCCGCAGCCGGCGAGGGCGGTTCGCGGCGGCAGCGGATAGCGAGAGCCTTCGAAGTGTCGATCGCTTACGAGAATACGCTCGCCCGGAAGTTGATCGAGGGCCTGTCGAACATCGAGGGATTGACCATCCGCGGCATCACCGACCCGGAACGTTTCGGCGATCGCGTGCCGACAATTTCCTTCACGGTAGAGGGCATCGCGCCGGAAACGATCGTGCGACAGATGAATGCCGAGAACATCTTCCTGTGGTCCGGCCACAACTATGCATGGGAGATCGTCCACCAACTCGGCATTCCGCCGGAGCAGGGCGTCGTGCGCATCGGCATCGCGCATTACAACACAGCCGCAGAGATCGACGAGACGCTGGAAAGCGTACATCGCGTCATTGCAATGCTGAGGCAGGAGCGCGCCTGAACTATCCTTTCTTCCCGCCAAAGCTGGTCAGGAAAGCGGTGAGGTTGTCGCCGAGCGCATCGCAGAGGTAGCCGCCCTCCTGGATGATGACCGTCGGCAGGCCAAGGCCGGCGATCGCCTCGCCGATGCGCGCGAAGCCGGCCGTCGTCACCGAAAGGCCTCCGAACGGATCGCCTTCGAATGCGTCGAGCCCGAGCGCGACAACCAGCGCTTCCGGCGCGAAGGCGCGGACGCGCCGAAAGGCTGTTTCCAGCCCTTCCAAAAATGCCGCGTCGCCGGATTTGCGCGGCAGTGGCAGGTTGAGGT
>NZ_RZSF01000467.1:0-3889 GCF_004023325.1 Mesorhizobium sp. M1A.F.Ca.ET.072.01.1.1
GTGTTTTCGCCGCCGAGCCGGTCAGGAAAGGCGCCTCCATCTGGCGGCTCGATCCCGATTTCGATCGGCTGATCCCGATGGAGAAATACGAGAAGGCGCCGCCGCATCTCAAGGAATTGCTCGACCGCTACGCCTATCCGAGCCCGGACAAGCCGGGTTTCATGGTTTATGAGGTCGACAATGGCCGCTTCATGAACCATGCCGAGCGGCCGAACACGGATTTCTCCCAACATGGTGGCGCCACAGCGACCCGGGATATCGCGGCCGGCGAGGAAATCACTTGCGACTATGGCGAATTCTTTGAGGATTTCGCGCGCCTGCATCTTGCGACCGCCTAAGGCTCAGACCGGCAAGGCACGGCGCTCGGGCTTCCGATCGTGGTTTCCTGCAATCAACGGTGGACAGCACAGCCTGATTCTGCTATCAGCCGGCACAATTCGCGGTGCAGGTCACTGCGGAGGCATGTGGCTATGGGCTGCTTGCCTGAGATTTCAAACCCGAAGACAGGATTGCACGTGCAGGTACTCGTCCGCGACAACAACGTTGATCAGGCGCTTCGCGCGCTGAAGAAGAAGATGCAGCGCGAAGGTATTTTCCGCGAAATGAAGATGCGCGGTCACTACGAAAAGCCGTCCGAGAAGCGTGCCCGCGAGAAGGCGGAAGCCGTCCGCCGCGCCCGCAAGCTGGCCCGTAAGCGCGCCCAGCGCGAAGGCCTGCTGCCGATGACCCCGCGCCCGGCTCCGGCTGGTGCTGCCGGCGCATCGCGTTCGCCGCGCTGATACCGTCAATTTTTCGTCCTTTTCGAAGGATACCGAGGGTGGCGCGATGCGGAATCGCCGCCACCTTTTGTTTATGCGTTCGAGCCGGTTCGGAGAGGGAACGGACCTGACGGCGCGGCGCCAGTGAGGACTGAGATGAACGCAATTACCGTGGAGCGCAGAACCGCTTTTCGCGGCTTCGCCCTGACGGCGGCCCTGCTTTCGGGCCTGACCCTTGCAGCATGCCAGACCGCCCCGACGGGGGAGTTCAACAATATCGACAAGGCGCAAGGCTCGACCGAGAACATCTCCTCGCTGTCGGCTGTCATCCAGCGCAATCCTCAGGATCCCGAGGGTTACAATGTGCGCGGCTCGGCCTATGGCCGCGGCGGCCAGTACCAGGCGGCGCTCAAGGATTTCGACACCGCCATCCAGCTCAATCCGAACTTCTATCAGGCCTATTCGAACCGGGCGCTCATCCAGCGTTTCCTGGGCAACCAGCAAGCAGCGCTTGCCGACTATAACCGCTCGATCCAGATCAACGCCAATTACGACGCCGCCTATATCGGCCGCGGCAATCTCTATCGCAAGGCTGGCCGCGTCAACGACGCGTTCAACGATTTCCAGAAGGCGATCCAACTCGACACGACCGACGCCCGCGCCTACCACAATCGCGGCCTGATCTATCAGAGCCAGGGCCAGCACAAGTTCGCCATCGAGGATTTCTCGACCGCCATCTCGCTGGCGCCGGACGCAGCCGAGCCCTACAACGGCCGCGGCCTGTCCTATCTCGCCATGAATGACGAGGACAACGCCTTCGCCGACTTCAACATGGCCATCAAGCTCGACGGCAAGAACGCCGAGGCCTGGGCCAACCAGGCGCTGATCTACGAGCGACGCGGCGACAAGGAAAGGGCGGCCAAGTCCTACCGCGAGGCTGTCCACCTCGACCCGAACTACCAACCCGCCAAGGACGGCCTGTCGCGCACCTCGGCCGGCGCCAGCTGATCGGAAGCTAAGGCCGCCGGGGGTCCGGTCGCCCGCGATGGGTCTATTGCGGCGCTGACACGCCGATGTGGCCGTCAGCCGCCAAGGGCGATGCGCTGGCTCGCCATGCTCGCGCCAAGTTTTGGGCGGAACGCTCCTCGCACCTCGACCGTTTAACCGGGGCCGTTTGTTGCGAAAGGACATTTCCGATGATCAAGACACTTGCCTGTGCCGCCGCCGCGCTTGCCGCCACGGTCCTCGCTTCTCCGGTCAGCGCCGGCACGCTCCGGCTCGGCACGCTCGATTGCACCATCGACGGAGGCACCGGTTACGTCATCACCTCCAACAAGGGCGTGTCCTGCGTCTTCCGCCCCTATCATCACGGTCCGGCCGAGCTCTATACGGGCATGATCTCCAAGCTTGGCGTCGATATCGGCCGGACGCATCAAGGTCAGCTTGTCTGGGCGGTTCTCGCCGCCACCCGCCACCATGACGCAGGCGATCTCGCCGGCAGCTATTACGGCGTCAACGCGGAGGCGAGCGTCGTGACCGGTGGCGGCGCCAATCTTTTGGTCGGCGGCCTCGACGGCGCCTTCATGCTCGAGCCGCTGAGCGTCCAGGCGCAGACCGGCGTCAACCTCGCTGTTGCCGTGGCTTCGCTGGACCTCATCCACTCCTATAAGTGAAATTTCAAATCAGTTAGCACCGATACTGCCCGGGACTCTCGCTCCGGGCCGCTCGTTCCCGGGCCGAATTTTTAGCGCGCTTGCTCGCTGACATCGCCGAAAATGCCTCTTGAGCTCAACTGCGCTTGAGGTTCCACAAGCCCTGCCGAACTGGATCTGGCGCTTCGTTCGCAATGCGGATGAGGTTGCGGAAAACAAGCGGGAGATCGACGTGACGGCAGCAGGCGGCGGCAAGGTGGCCGGCAACAAGGTGGACTGGCGAGCACTGTGGGCAAGCGGCGACCTGGCGCGTTTCTGCTTTGTCAGTCTCGGCATCCTGCTGCATGCCACCAATGAGACTATGGTGGCGACGGTGATGCCGGCCATGGTCGGCGAACTGGCCGGCGTGCAGCTCGTTGGCTGGTCGCTGGCGATCTATGAGCTCGGCGCCATCGTCGCGGGTGCGGCCGCCGGGCGGCTGGTGAGCTATGTCGCGCTGCGCTCCAACATGATGGTCGCCGCCCTGCTCTACGCAGCAGGCGCGCTGATCTGCGCGACGGCACCCTCCATGCCGGTCTTCCTCGCCGGGCGGCTGGTCGAGGGACTTGGCGGCGGCGCGCTGGTGTCGCTCGCCTTCGTTTCGGTCGAGCGTCTCTTTCCGCGCAACATCTGGCCGCAGCTCTTCGGCATCATGTCGGCGATCTGGGGCGTCGCCGCCTTCAGCGGACCGATGCTCGGCGCTGTTATGACCGAGTTCCTGTCGTGGCGCTGGGCCTTTGGCGTCTTCACTTTCGGCGGCGCGGCGATGGCGCTGGCGAGCTTTATCGTGCTGGACACGCCGGAGGCGACGAGGCCGCAGGCGGGCAGCGGCACGGCGCCGCCCTTTCCCTATCCGGCGCTTGCCTGTCTCGCCATCGCCGTCGTGCTGATCGCTGCCGCCGGCATCGACATCGCCCTGCTGCGCTCGTCGCTGCTGCTGGCCGTCGGGCTGATCGGCCTGGCGCTTTTCTTCCGCATCGATGCCCTCAGGCCGCGCTCGCGCCTGTTTCCGGCACCTTTGTTCTCATGGCGCTCGCCGCTTGGCTCAGGCATGACGATGGTTGCGGCCTTCTCGGTAGCGACCTGCACGTTCACCATTTACGGGCCGCTGCTGCTCACCACGCTGCACGGCATTCCGATCCTGACCACCGGCTATATCATCGCTGCCGAATCCATCGCCTGGTCGATCCTGTCGATCCTCATCGCCAATGCGCCGCTGGAACGCGAAAGACTGATCATCGTCGTCGGCGCGCTGATGATCGCCTCCGGTCTTGCCGGTTTCGCCTATGCCATCCCCGCAGGTTCGATCCCGCTGATCCTGCTCTGCGCTCTGCTGCAGGGCGGCGGCACTGGCGAAGCTCGGCGCCGATGTCCGGCTCGTGTCCGGTCCGGTCAACATCGCCGATCCGGCCGGGGTGAAGACCACGCATGTGGAAACAG
>NZ_RZSF01000468.1:0-3882 GCF_004023325.1 Mesorhizobium sp. M1A.F.Ca.ET.072.01.1.1
AAACAATGGAGAGGATCCTGAAGGACTCGAACAAGGTCGTCGTCGAGCAGGGCAACGGGCAGGGCGTGCTTCCTTACCTGCCGCTGCCGGCACTGCAGCCCAAGGCGCCGCCAGCGCCTGCGCTGGGAGGTAACCAGTGATGGCCAACCGTCTTCCCATCATCGCGGTCATCGCGGCCGTCCTTCTGTTCCTGCTCTATTCGTCGGTGTTCGTCGTCAAGGCGGGCGAGCAGGCGATCGTGCTGAGGTTCGGCGAGATCATCGACGTCAAGACCGAGCCGGGCATCTATTTCAAGGCGCCATTCGCCTTCTTCGATGCCGACAGCGTTCAGACGATCGAGAAAAAAGTGATGCGCTTCGACCTCGACAATATCCGCGTTCAGGTCTCCGGCGGCAAGTTCTACGAGGTCGACGCCTTCATCGCCTACCGCATTTCGGATCCGCGCACGTTCCGCGCGGCGGTATCGGGGCAGGTGGAACTCGCCGAAGCCCGGCTGAAGACGCGTCTCGATGCGGCGCTGCGCCGCGTCTATGGTCTGCGCGATTTCGAGGCGGCACTTTCCGAAGAACGCGGCGTCATGATGCGCGAGGTGCGTGACCAACTGCGTCCGGACGCGACGTCGCTCGGCCTCGACATCGAAGATGTGCGCATCCGCCGGACGGATCTGACCGCCGAAGTATCGCAGCAGACCTACGATCGCATGAAAGCCGAACGCTTGGCGGAAGCCGAGCGGCTGAGAGCTCGCGGCAACGAGGCGGCGCAGCGTATCAAAGCCAGGGCCGACCGCGAGGTCGTCGAGATCATCGCCGAGGCGCAGAAGGAATCGGAGATCCTGCGCGGCGAGGGCGAGGCGCAGCGCAGCGCCACCTTTGCTGAAGCCTATAAGCGGGACCCGGGCTTCTTCGATTTCTATCGCTCGATGAATGCTTACGGCACGGCCTTGGACAGCACCGGAACCACCATGGTGCTGTCGCCCGACTCCGAGTTCTTCCGCTTCTTCCGCGATCCGGAAAGCAAGCCCGAGCCCGGACAGCCGGCGGCATCGCAGCCCGCGCCCGCGACGCCGGCAGTCCCGGCCACGCAACCCGGCAGCGCCCAGTAGCGGACGGTGCAGGATTTCCTCGCGGCCATCGGCCTGGTCCTCGTCATCGAGGGCCTGGTCTATGGCGGGTTTCCGGCTCTGGCCAGGAAACTGGCGGCGGAGGTGCTGTCGTTGCCGGAGAATGTGCTGCGGATCGCCGGATTGGCTGCAATCGCCATCGGCGTCGCCATCGTCTGGCTGGTTCGCGGCTGATGAAATTCCTTGGTGCCGAGGCGATTGACGATTTATCTTCCGCCGATAGCTATAGCCGCAAACGTGCCTTATTTCTTGCCAACATGAATTGGACGGGCGCCTTTGCGGAAGCGCCTTTCTTTTTCAAAAACGCCGGGAGGCCACGATGATATCCGACACCCTGTTGCGCGCGGCGCGGCGCAGGTTTTTCGCCGGCGCCACCGCATTCGTCGTCGGCATCATTGCCGTCCCGTCCTTCGTCACGCCCACGATCGCCTCCGACGCGCCGCCTTCCGTCGCCGACCTCGCCGAACGCCTGCTCGGCGCGGTGGTCAACATCTCGACCTCGCAAACCGTCAAAGGCACGGAAGGCCCCGGTGCGGTGCCGATGCCGCAGCTTCCGGAAGGCTCGCCCTTCCAGGACTTTTTCGATGACTTCTTCAAGAACCGTGGCGGCGACAAGGGCGGCGGGCAGAAGGTGCAGTCGCTTGGCTCCGGCTTCGTCATCGATGCCGAGCAGGGCATCGTGGTGACCAACAATCACGTCATCGCCGATGCCGACGACATCGAGGTCAATTTCTCCGACGGCGTGACGCTGAAGGCGACGCTTGTCGGCACTGATACAAAGACCGACGTCGCGTTGCTGAAGGTCGATCCGAAGGGCCACAAATTGACGGCGGTGAAGTTCGGCGATTCCACCAAGATGCGCGTCGGCGACTGGGTGATGGCGATCGGCAATCCGTTCGGTCTTGGCGGCACGGTCACGGTCGGCATCGTCTCGGCGCGCAACCGCGACATCAATTCCGGCCCTTATGACGATTTCATCCAGACCGACGCCGCCATCAATCGCGGCAATTCCGGCGGTCCGCTGTTCAACAGCAGTGGCGAGGTCATCGGCATCAACACGGCGATCATCTCGCCCTCGGGCGGCTCGATCGGCATCGGCTTTTCCATTCCCTCGCAGCTCGCCGCGGGCGTCGTCGATCAGCTTCGCCAGTTCGGCGAAACGCGGCGCGGCTGGCTTGGCGTGCGCATCCAGCCAGTGACGGACGACATCGCCGAAAGCCTCGGCATGGCGACGGCCAAGGGCGCGCTGGTGGCCGGCGTCATCAAGGGCGGACCGGTCGACAACGGCACGGTTCAAGCCGGCGACGTCATTATCAAATTCGACGGCAAGGACATCCACGAAATGCGCGACCTGCCGCGCGTCGTCGCCGAAAGCCCGGTCGGCAAGGCGGTCGACGTCGTCATCGTGCGCAAGGGCGTCGAGCAGACAGTGAAGGTGACGCTCGGCCGGCTCGAGGACGGCGAGAAGCTGGCCAGCGGCGAGAACGGCAGTACCGGCGAGGACAAGGGCGACAAGGCGGCTCCTGTGTCGACGGCTTCGGTGCTCGGCATGACCGTTGGCGAGCTCAACGAGCAGAACAGACAGAAATTCGGCATCGCGGCCGATGTGTCGGGCGTGGTCATCACCGACGTCGCCAAGGATTCGGCCGCCGCCGAACGCGGCATCCAGCCCGGCGAGGTGATCACCGAGATCGCGCAGGAATCGGTCGGCACGCCAAAGGATGTCATGGACCGGATCGGCGCGCTGAAGGAGCAGGGCCGCAAGAACGCGCTGCTGATGCTCGCCTCGAAATCCGGCGAGTTGCGCTTCGTGACGATCCGGATGGACTGATTCCGGAGAGCCCGAACGGGTTGATTTGCAAGAATGGGCGGCTAGCGGGCCGCCCTTTTTCGCGCCTGCCAGTCGTCGCGCGACAGCCGGTACAGCGAATGCCGCTTAAGATGAAGGGTGGCTGTCCGGCACGGCGGGATGGTCGAAATCGGCGCCCGGGTCGGCGCGCATGCCGAGCCGCTTCATGACGGCGATCGAGCGATGGTTTTCCGCGACGGCAAAGGAGACGATTTCGTCCAGCTCCAGCGTTTCGAAACCGAAGGCGAGCCAGGCTTCGGATGCCTCGGTGACATAGCCCTTGCGCCAGTATTCCGGTGCCAGCCGCCAGCCGATCTCGATCGTGCCGGCCGGCAGCGAGGGCACATGATCGGTTTCGAGGAGGCCGACGAAGCCGATGCACTCGCCGGTGGCGGCGATCTCGGCCGCGGCGAAGCCGTAGCCATCCTCATCGATCCAGGCCCGGAGCTCGTCCATCTTTGCGTCCGCCGTGGCGCGGTCGCGGCGGAACGGAAAAAATTCCATCACGCGCTCGTCCGAGTTGATGCGATGGAAGAGCGCGCGGTCGCGCTGTTCCCAATTGCGCAGGATGAGGCGCTCGGTGCGGATCGGCTTCATTGCACGAATTCTCCCTGGCGATAGCCCTGGAGGTAAAGCAGCGCGGTCAGATCGCCGTGGTCGATGCGGATCCTTGCCTGTTCCGCCACCGCCGGCTTGGCGTGCAGCGCGACGCCGGTGCCGGCAAGGCGGATCATGTCGAGGTCGTTGGCGCCGTCGCCAACGGCAACCGCATCCTGCGTCGTCACGCCCAGCCTTGCCGCGATGTCGAGCAGCGCCTCGGCCTTGGCGGCGCGGCCGAGGATAGGCGCGGCCACCGTGCCGGTGAATCTGCCGCCGTCCTCGATCAGCCGGTTGGCGCGGTTCTCCTGGAAGC
>NZ_RZSF01000469.1:0-3875 GCF_004023325.1 Mesorhizobium sp. M1A.F.Ca.ET.072.01.1.1
GGTCGCCAGCCCGCCGCGCCAGCGGCCCGCACCGCCGCTGTCCTGGGCGAGCCCATATTTCACGAATTCGACCGGCGTCTCGGTCTCAGTGATCTCGATCGGCGTGTTCTTGAGATAGGCGGCATCGGCGCCCGATCCATTGGTGCCATCGCGACGCGGCATCGCGCCGCCGCCGCCCACCACGGGGTTGACCGCCGCGATGACGCTCCGGCTGGTGCGCTCATCGATGGTCATGACGTTGACGATGCAGTTGTTGCCGGCCGGCGCCGCCGGCAAGCGCTCCGGCAGCACTTGCGAGAAGGCCCCGAAGATGACCGAGCGCAGCCGGGCGCAGGTGAGCGAGCGCATGCCGACGGCGGCGGGATGGACGGGGTTCAGCACCGAACCTTGCGGGGTGATGCAGGTGAACGGCCGGGTCAGGCCCGTGTTGAGCAGGATTTTCGGGTTGAGCGTGTAGAGCACGTAATACACCCCGACCAGCAGCATCGTGTGGCGCGGGTCGCCGCCCGAAGGCACGTTGAGAGAGGAGCCGAGCTGCGGATCGGAGCCGGTGAAGTCGAGCACGGCCTCATCGCCTTTGATCGTCAGCGTCAGCTTCAGCCGGCAGGGATTTGCCTCGACCGAATCCTCATCGGCATAGTCGGCGAATTGCCAGGTGCCGTCGGGCATGGCGCGCAGCACGGCCCGCGCCTGCGCCTCGGCATGGTCGAGAAGAGCTGCAACGCCTTCGAGGAAGCCGGCCTTGCCGAACTTCTTCACCATCGCCTGGATCTTGCGCTCGCCGGTGTTGAGCGCGCCGACCAGCGCCTTGATGTCGCCGATGTTGAGGTCCGGCTTGCGCACATTGGTGCTCATGATCCTGAGGATCGTCTCGTCGAAGACGCCTTCCCTCACCAGCTTCATCGGCGGAAAGCGGACGCCTTCCTGATGGATTTCGGTGAGCGCGCGGCTGAGCGAAGCCGGCACAGCCCCGCCCATGTCGGTGTTGTGGATGTGCCCTCCCGTCCAGGCGACGATCTCGCCGTCGACGAAGACCGGCTTCCACAAATGCGTATCGGGCGCGTGCGTGGCGACGTGGCCGGAATAGGGATCGTTGGTGAAGGCGACGTCTCCCGGCCGGTAGTCGTTCACCATGGCGATCGCACGGTGATAAGAAAGCCCCGGATACCACGTGGCGCCGAGTTCCATCGGGACGGCGAAGGTCGCTCCCGAGCGATCCATCAGCATCACCGTAAAATCCTGCGTCTCCTTGACGAAGGCGGAGTGCGCGGTGCGGTGCAGCGTGTGGGCCATGTTCTCGGCCGCCGCGCGGGCATGGTTCGCCAGAACCTGAAGATTTGTGCGGTCGAACAAGGCGTCACTCCGCGAAAGTCAGAACGAGATTGAGGTGGCGATCGACCCGCGCCTGCGTTCCGGCGGGGAGAGCGAAGGTGGTATCTTCCTGGACCACCACAGCGGGTCCGCGGAACGCGCTGCCCGGCACCAGGGTCTGCCGGTCATGGAGAGCGATGGTCTCGACGGTCAGACCGGTGTAGACCGGCACCCGGCGCGCCGGATGGGTCGGGACGTCCATCCCCTCGGTCTCGGGGAAGGAGAGCGCCGGACCTGCGCCTATCGCGGACAGCCGAACATTCACGAGCTCGATCGCGCCGTCCGGATCGTGGAAGTCGTAGAGCTGCTCATGGGTGCGGTGGAATGCCTGCTCGATCGCGGCCGCGTCGCCGTCCGCCAACCATTGGGGCGAAAGGACAACCTCGATCTCATAGCTCTGGCCGAAGTAGCGCATGTCGCAGGAGAGTGTGAGTTGCGCGGCCGCATCGTGCCCCTGCGCCGCAAGCCAGTCGCGGCCCTCCTGCGCCAGCGCCTCGAAGGCCTCGCGGATTCCGGGAAGCGACGCGCCGGATAGCGGGCTGAAGATGGTGCGGATGAAGTCCCCGCGCAGATCAGCCACCAGCCCGCCCAGCGCCGATACCACACCGGGGCGGCGGGGCGCCATGACGCGCTTGATGCCGAGCTCGCGGGCCAGGAAGGCACCAAGCATCGGGCCGCCGCCGCCGAAGGGCATCAGCGTGAAATCGCGCAGATCGACGCCGGCGCGCGAGGCGAGCTTCTCGACCTCGACGAACATTTCCGACACCGCGATGTCGAGGATCGCCTGCGCGGTCTGCTCGACCGGGCGGCCGAGCCGCATCGCAAGTTCGCCGACCGCGCGATGCGCCAGTTGGGTCTCGATGCTGAGCTGGCCATAGGCCATCTCGCTATGGCCGAGCCATCCGCACACCACCATGGCGTCGGTCACCGTCGCCCGCTCGCCGCCACGGCCGTAGCATGCAGGTCCCGGCGTCGAACCGGCCGATTCCGGCCCGACCCGCAGCACTCCTTGCGCGTCGACGCTGGCGATCGAGCCGCCGCCGACACCGATCGAGCTCACCGACACGGAAGGGATATGGAGTGGAAATTCGCCGATCAGCTCGCCGGTGCCGAACTGCGGCTCGCCGTTTATGATGAGCGCGAAATCGGCCGAGGTTCCGCCGATGTCGAGGGTGAGAACCTTATCCTCGCCGGCCTGACGCGCCAGCCACGAGGCGCCGATGACGCCCGAGGCCGTTCCCGACAGCAGCATGTTCACGCAGGCGCGCTTGCCTTCGGCGGCGTTCATCAGCCCGCCGTTCGACTTCGTCAGCATCGGCCGGGCCGGCACGCCGCGATGCTTCAGCCGCTCTTCCAGCGCGGTCAGATAGCCGGAGACGCGCGGATGGACATAGCCATTGAGAATGGCGGTCGAGCTGCGCTCGTATTCGCGGATGACCGGCCACACCTCGGCGGAGGTGAAGACGAAGAGGTCGGGCGCCAGGCGCGCGATCGCCGCCTTTACCGAGGTTTCCTGCGCGGCGTTGCGCCAGGAATGAAGGAAAGACACGATGATCCCCTGCGCCCCGTTCGATTTCGCGGCCGCGACCGCGCTCTCCACCGCCGCCGTGTCGGGCGCCTGGGATTCATTGCCATCGGCGCGCATGCGGGCCGGAATGCCGAAGACCATGTCGCGCGAGATCAGCGGATCCGGCCGCGCGCAGAACAGCGAATACATGTCCGGCATGCGAAGCCGCGCGAGCTCGATCACGTCCTCGAAGCCGGCATTGGTGAACAGCGCCAGCGGCGCGCCCTTGCGCTGGATGATCGTGTTGATACCGACGGTCGTGCCATGCACGAAGCGCGTCATATGGGTCGGGTCGAAGCCCTCGCGTTCGGCCAGCAAGGTGAGCCCCGTCATCAGCTCGGCGCCCGGATCTTCCGGCGTCGTCAGCACCTTCAGCGAAGCGACGCGTCCGGATTTTGCTTCGAGCGCGCAGAAATCGATGAATGTCCCGCCGATATCGACGCCGACCTTCCAGTCGGCCTCCTTGCGTGCCTCATCCGCCGCAATGGCTCCATCCATGATGCGTCCCTTTCTCTCTGCTCGGAAACTCGCACGAGCGGACAATCACGGTCCAAGATGGATGATGGGCAAGAATATAAGTCCTACTTATACCTTGACGCTATGCTCGCCGAGAACGGCGGAGCAGGCCGCGCGGATGTCATCGCGCATCGTTTCGTCGGCCCTCGAAAGGGCTCGTGCGCGCGACGCGAGCAGCGCAATCGGGAATTCCGGGCCGCCCGCCAGCGGCCTGACAGCGAGGCCGGAAAACTGGCGCCACGGCAGCAGCGCGTCGACGAGAGCGACGCCCAGGCCGGCCTGGACGAAGCCGACCGCAGAGATCGAAATGTCGATCTCCAGCGACGGCGAAAGCGCCACGCCTTGCGCGCGGGCCGCGTGGGCCAGCTCGTCGGCGGGACGCGTGTTGCCGCGATAGGATATCAGTTCCTGCCCCACGAGA
>NZ_RZSF01000046.1:0-29765 GCF_004023325.1 Mesorhizobium sp. M1A.F.Ca.ET.072.01.1.1
CCCCGGGAACACTCCCGTCTGCCCCGCCAAACGACATAGAGCGTGCACAACCGCCACGCAATCGCGACACGTGATTTTGAGTTAGGCGCTGCGCGCCGGTTTGCGCCGGTTGACGCGCCAGATGGCGAAAATCCCGCCGCCGACGGCGCCGGTGATCAGGCCGCCCAAGCCGATGAAGACAGCAAAAAACCCGCAGGCGCCCTCGAAGCAGCTCATATGGGTGGCGTCGGCGATCAGCGACCCCGCCAAAAATCCGATGCAGGCGCCGATGGCGCCGCCAAGAATGATGCCGAGCAACGCGGCGACGAGCGAGACCAGGAGCGGCGGGCGTTCGGCCTCGGGATTGGCATACACCGTGTCGGCGCCGCCGCCGCGCCGCAAGAGGTAGATGCAGAGCAGGCCGATGGCGATCTCGGCGACCGTGAAGCCCAGCGCTTCGGCCGAGAAGACGAAATCGGGCACAAGAAGCGTGTAGGCCTGACGCGCGACGAGCCAAAGGATGATGGCGACTTGCCAGATCGTATAGTGACGCGGGAAACGCGCCGACCGGTTGAAGGCGAGGCCGAGCAGGTAAAGCCCCCACAGAATGGTCACGACGCCGCCGGTCAGCCCGCCATAGATCAGGAAGAGCACGCTTTCCGGCAGATTGAAGTCGCCGATCAGCCGCCAGCTCGAGATCAGGCCATAGGCCGAAAGCGCCATCACGATGAGCAGCCACGCCACCGGGATGAAGGAGAGCCCGCTGTCGGGCCGGCCCGCGGGCTGCTGGTTGATCGATGCCATGTCAGGACAATGCCCCTCGCAAAGCCCAAGCAGTTCCGGGAACTGCGTCGTGGTTTTCCGTCCGGAAGTGCACAAAAACAACGCCTCAGGCAGTCGACAGGCGGCCAGAGCCGAAGTCAAGCGCGGGAAACTCCGCCGGCCAGCCTGTGCACAGCATTCGGCTGCATGGCAGGCCACCGGAGCAGCTTTCGCGCCATCCACGGCAAAAGCCACGGAATGACTTGGCATTCGCTTTCGGATCGACTAGATGAGCCCCGCGCCTGTTTTGCCTAGACGGCTAGAGGTGCCGGGAAAGGGTTGCCTGCCGGTTGAAGGCACCCCAACTTTAGGCCGAGAGGCCTTCCCGAGGGAGATGCATCTCCCCAACCCGCGCGGCGAAACCGGCCGACGCGACATGCAAGACGGAGAGGTGGCCGAGTGGTTGAAGGCGCACGCCTGGAAAGTGTGTTTACGGGAAACCGTAACGCGGGTTCGAATCCCGCTCTCTCCGCCAGCCTTCTTCCATGAAAACCGTTTATTTTCAAAAACTTCCTTGCGACCCTTGACCGCCGGATATCGAAACATATCTCATTCTGTGTAACAAACTGTGTAACATTAGAGTAAGCTAATGCGGCGATCTACAGCGCCACGCCCGCATAAGCGGGATGGCATCTGGTATCTCGTGCGCCGGGTGCCCAAGGAATTTGCGTCGTTCGACCGCCGCGGCTTGGTGCGCATTTCGACCGGGGTGGCAGTTGCCGACGATCCGCGTGGCGTAAGGGCTCGCGATGCGGTGCGAAGTCTTGGCGCGGAGCTCGAGACTTATTGGCGCAAACTGGGTGACGGCCAGTCCGCAGAGGCAGCTCTGCGTTTCGAGGCAGCGAGGAAGCGCGCACGATCGTTCGGGCTGGCTTATCGAACCAATGAGGAGCTGGCGGCGGGGCCGCTGGACGAACTCATAGCCCGCATGAAGCTGCTTCTCGATAGAAATGCCGTCGACAGCGCAACGGACGTCTCCGCGGTGATGGGCGGAGAGCAGCGGCCGGCGCTGCGCCTGAGCGGGCTCCTCAAGGAGTTCGAGGCGATCGAGCAACAGAACCTGCTGGCGATGTCGCCAAACCAGATAAAGAAGTGGCGGAACCCCAAGAAGCGCGCGATCGCAAACTTGATCGGCGTCATCGGCGACAAGGAGATCGCGCGCATGACGCGGGAGGATGCGGTTACCTTCCGCGAATGGTGGCAGAAGCGCGTCGTTGGAGGGGGCCTCGACATCGGCACGGCCAACAAGGACATCGGCCACATCTCCAAGATGCTGCGTGTTGTCGACCTCACGCACCAGCTCAAACTGGAGCCGGTTTTCCACCACCTTCGCCTTTCCGGGGCCGTCGCAGCCCAGCGTGCAG
The DNA here is from genome assembly GCF_004023325.1 of Mesorhizobium sp. M1A.F.Ca.ET.072.01.1.1. Classification (NCBI taxonomy): domain Bacteria; kingdom Pseudomonadati; phylum Pseudomonadota; class Alphaproteobacteria; order Hyphomicrobiales; family Phyllobacteriaceae; genus Mesorhizobium; species Mesorhizobium sp. M1A.F.Ca.ET.072.01.1.1. Next base: position 2,166 of record NZ_RZSF01000046.1, read on the forward strand.
CGTTCAGCGAGCAGTTCGTGCAGGAAAAGATTCTCGCCGAAGGGGCGCTTGACGGGCTGAATGACGAGGCCCGCCACCTTGTCTATCTAATTGCGGATACCGGACTGAGGCTTTCCGAAGCGGCTAATCTCACCGCGGAGACCATTCACCTCGACCATGAAATTCCCCATGTGCAGGTGCGCCCGAATGGCCGGCGCCTGAAGACCGATCATTCGGCACGAGATATCCCCTTGGTGGGCTGCGCGCTTGAAGCGATAAAGCTTCATCCGAATGGCTTTCCGCGTTACCGCGACAAGGCGGCCTCGCTTTCGGCGCTCGTCAACAAAGTGCTTGGCAAAAAGAAGCTGCTGCCGACCTCGGAGCATAGCCTATATAGTCTGCGACACACTTTCGAGGACCGGCTAACGGCGGTCGAGGCGCCGGAGAAGGTGACCGCTTCCCTGATGGGGCACAAATGGATCCGGCCGAAGTACGGCGCCGGACCGTCCCTGATGCAGAAGCACGAGTGGCTTCAAAAGATTGCTTTCAAGCCACCAAAACGCTAGCGGCCCCCTTCTCTCAGGACCGCCCAACGGGAGCGCTCAGGCTCGCGGCATTCCACTGTCGCGGAAACGGCTTCGTCTCAGGCGATCCTCTGCTCGAACTGCATCACGCTCGCGCTCTTGCGCAATCCCGTCGCGACGACCGACACACGGAACTTTCCGGCCAGGGACTGGTCGAAGATGGCGCCGACGATGATGTCGGCATCGGCGTCGACCTCCTCGCGTATCCGAGTCGCGGCTTCGTCGACCTCGAAGAGCGTCATGTCCATGCCGCCGCTGATCGACACAAGCAGCCCCCTGGCGCCGGTCATGGAGGCCTCGTCCAGGAGTGGATTGGCGATCGCCGCCTCGGCCGCCATCCTTGCGCGTCCCTCTCCGGAAGCCTCGCCGGTTCCCATCATCGCCGGGCCCATGTCGCGCATCACCGACTTCACGTCGGCGAAGTCGAGATTGATCAGACCTTCCTTGACGATCAGATCCGTGATGCAGCCGACACCGGCGTAGAGAACACGGTCCGCCATGGCGAAGGCATCGGCGAAGGTGGTCTTGGCATCGGCGACCCTGAAGAGGTTCTGGTTCGGGATGACGATCACGGTGTCGGCGCTTTCGCGCAGGCGTTCTATCCCTTCCTCGGCCGCCTGGGTCCTGCGCTTGCCTTCGAACGTGAAAGGCTTGGTGACGACGGCAACCGTCAAGATGCCGGCATCGCGCGCGGCGCGCGCAATCACGGGCGCCGCACCTGTCCCGGTGCCGCCCCCCATGCCGGCGGTGATGAAGCACATATGCGTTCCCGCAAGATGATCCATGATCTCATCGATGGATTCCTCCGCGGCCGCACTGCCGACCTGCGGCAAGGATCCGGCGCCGAGACCCTCGGTGACATGCGCGCCCAGCTGGATCAGCCGCGACGATTTCGACATGGTGAGCGCCTGCGCGTCGGTGTTGGCGACGACGAACTCGACGCCCTGCAGTCCCTCGGCGATCATGTTGTTGACGGCGTTTCCGCCGGCGCCGCCGACCCCGACAACGGTGATTTTGGGCCTCATCTCCAGGATTTCCGGCTTGGCGGCCATTGCGATCTCTCTCTACAAAAGCGCCTGCTACACTGCCGAGCGCCACGCAGAGCCAGGGCAGCGAGTACGCGAATCAGGCGATCCCCTACCAAGCGCAGGGAATCAGAGGAGGCGCTTCGCTGCAAGGTCGAGCTGAGGACGATCAACTGCTCTCGCGCCCTCGTTTTCGGTGCCTTTTTGCATCAGTTCCGCTAGCACGCGCCGAGCCCGGTCCCGGTTTCCGAGCCGCCTTCGCGTCTCCTCAAGCTCTTGCTCTAGCCGTTCGAAGGTCGGGGTGTAGGCTTCGCCATGACGAACGACCAGATAGGCCGCGACGGCGAGAAACCGCTCGAGTTCCGTCAAACATGGTCGTTCTGCGGAGCGCCCCATGGTCGGTTCGACCTATCTCGGCTTCGGCTACTCAGAACCGGAACCCGGCACGCGCCGCGACTTTTCTATCGTGAAGTTAGCGGAGAAGCCTTCCCTTCTGGCCTTCGCGAAAGCTCGGTCGCCCTCCAGGAACTCGGCGAGCATGAACGGAATGAGCTCCGCTACTGTCTCGGACTCGCCGTAGGTTTGACGGTATAATGTGGCATAGTCCTTAAGGGCTTGGCTCAGGTCCGCGCTGACAGTGATGGTGATCTTGGAAGGTGTTCGGTCAGGGAGCTTTCCTAGCTTCAGATTTGACATCACCTACTCCTGTGAGCCTGATAAGGCCGTATCACGAGATCCTTCTGCACGATGACGCGGAGCGGCCAGCCGGGGCGCACCGTGATCGTCGGCTGAATGTTGAGGTTCTTTTCGGTGATCCGCTGGCCGGCTTGGCTGACGTTCTGCTGCGTGGATTGCCGGATCGCCTTGACAAGGTCGCTCTCGTTTTCCCCGAAGCTCAGCTCGGTGCCAACGCCAAGCAATGTGGCCAGCGCCACTCCCTTGATCAACTGCCAGGTGTGGAAATCCACCTTGTCCTCGAGTCCCGCATAGCCAGCCGTGTCCGACGCCGGCAGATTGTCAATTTCGATCGAGGAGCCGTCGGGCAGGATTATTCGCTGCCAGACCAGCAGTGCGCGCTTCTGTCCAAAAGCGACGACGCTATCATAGGTGCCGATCAGGCGTGATCCTTGTGGAATGAGCAAGGTGCTGCCGGTGACTGTGTCGTGCACATTCTCGGTGACCTGCGCAACGACCAGACCGGGCAAATCCGAATTGATGCCGGTGATGAGGCTGGCGGCGATCACGCTGCCGGCCATCAACTGATAGGGCGAAGCCGGCGTCTGCAACGCGTGCGGATTGTAGATCCCGTTTGTGTCCCGCCGGCTGACGAAATCGAGCTTGCGCTGCTGATTGTTCTGGTCGCCTTCTGGTGCAACGGAAGCTGACGTGCCGGCGGCTTCGGCTTGCGGAAGCGCCTCAAATGGCTGCTGGCGGGCTTGCCCGTTGTCCGGGGCATCGGTCTGCTTCGGTCGATTGTCGATTCGGAACATGACTTGCGACTCGCGCGCCGAAATCGCCTGCTGGGCGAGCCGTTGCTCCTCCGCGGAAACCTCCTGCCCCGGCGCGATGCCGAGCTGGCGCTGCCGGTCAAGGATTGGGCGGCCGAGGTCGCCCGGCAGTGGTGGTCCAAGCACGGGCGCCTTCGGCTTGACGGCGGAGTAGTCCTTGGGCAGGCCATCGAGCCCTTCCGCCGTTGGCTTGCGCTCGGTATTGAACCGATCTTCCGACAAGTCTGGGATGCGCAGGGCGGGGCCTCTAAGCGCGATCATGGCGACGCCGAATATGGCACCGGATCCGACTGCGGCGATCGCCATGATCACGCCGCGCCTAAACCGCACAGCGCGGCGCGGCGAGGCTCGCAGTTGCAGTTGCTCTGGATCGAGTTTCGGCGGAGCATCGGAACGAGAAGTATTACTCATGGCGTTGCCTCACCTGCCGAAACGCGAAAGGAACGGGATCCGCCGTGGTGGCTGCCGGCCATCGGTTCTCGAGATGCGGACCACTTGCTGCTGCTTGGTCCCAAGCCGCAGTTCTGCCGCCGCAAAGAGGCGATCGACGATGTAGTAGTTGCCGCGCATGCGGTAGTTGACGAGCTGGTTGTTGCCATCAGCTCCCACGATGAAGAGCGGCGGCGCCTCGCCCTGATCGATGCGACTCGGGAATTCGATGTAGACCTTGCTGCCGTCGTCGAACGCACGCGTCGGTCTCCAGGGCGGTGTGTCGCCGGAGATGGCATAGCGGAAGCGAATGTTCTCGAGGGGCACATTCGACGCGACCGGCATGACAGCCTCGACTTGAGCATTGCGCTGGCGAAGCGCGATGATCTGGTCTTCGCTGTAGGTCCAGGAGATGGCCGCCATCGCGATCTTGTCAGTGCTTTGAAGCTGCAGGTGATAGGTTCGCCGTTCCGTGGTGATCACCAAATTGGTGCTAAGACCTGGCGCGAAAGGCTTTACCAGCACATGGGTGCGCTGATTGTCTCCGGTGCCGCTCACTGTATCGCCGATGACCCAACGCACCGTATCGCCCGCCAATACGGACGTCAGCTTCTCGCCTGGTTGCAGAGCGATATCGGTGACGCGCTCCGGCGCGGCGTAGAGCTGATAAAGCGCTCCATCGGCAAAGGGATAGACCTGAACCGCATTGACATAGCCGTATTTGGTGGGCTGCTGTGTCGCCGCCTTATTGGCGTCCGCGACACGTTCTTCAGGGGAGCGCTTGTCTTCGGCGACCTTGCCCGGGTCGGGCTGCAACTGGCCGGGTAACGGCAACGGCTTTGGCACCTCGACGATCTTGACCGGCTTATCCGCCGGCTTCTGGATGGCCGCTGGCTTGAAGTCGGCCGTGTCATAGGAAATCTCAGGCGGCGGTACCGGCTTCGATGCGCAGGCGGGAAGGACGGCTGCTGACGCGGACATGATCAGCGCGGCACGGAACGATGGGGCTCTATTTGTCATTATCGGGCTCCTTTGGGGAAACGGATGCAGGTGCTGCGCTGTCGAGCTCACGCGACCAGTCGATGGCGTTGATAAAGACGCCGAGCGGGTTGTTGCGCAGCTGATCGGTATTGCTCGGTGGCCGGATTACGATGGTGAGGATCGCGGTCCAGCGCGTCGTGCTGGCCAGGCTGCCGCGCTCAAAAACCTGCTCGGTCCATTTGACCTGGAACGAGCTGTCGGAGGCCCTGACCACGCTGGTCACCTGCACCGACACACTGCGCGTGCCGATCTGGCCGAAGGGGTCGTTCGCCTTGGCGTACTCGTTGAGGAAGAGTGCCGCACGGTCAGTGGCAAAGTCGTAAGCCCCCAGCCAGTTCTGCCGCACCAAGACCGGATCGGTGGAGACGGATCGGACATTCTGAATGAAACGGCCGAGATGCCAGGCGATCTGGGCGTCGGAGGGCTCATAATCCTGGATTGCCGGCGCAACGGCGCGCGCCTCACCGAAGCGGTCGACCTCAACGACGTAAGGCACGACACGGCTCTGCATCGACTGCCAAACAAGGCCGCCGGAGAGCCCGGTCGACAAAGCGAGGCAGCCAAGGGCCATCAGCCGCCAACTCCTGGCCTGTACCCGCGATGAGCCGATGCGCTCGTCCCAGAGCTGGCCGGCCTTCTGATACGGCGTGACCGGCTCGGGCGTCTTGCCGTAACGTTGAACGGGTCGCTTGAAGAACATCTAGTCGTCCTTGTCGTTGAGAGAGGGATTGGCGCTGCCGCCCGACCTGTCACCGTCGCGGACAGCCTGCATGGCGGTGTGGCGATGAGCACGAGCGGTCTGTTCGGAACGCATGCGTCTCGCCCAATTGGGCGCGGTAGTAGGGGCAGAACCGGCCGGAGCTCCGGTCATTGACGCGGTCGGCGCACCGCCGGTGGCGGTCCATGCGGCTTCGCGCCCGGCATTGACATCAGGCCCGAAGCCTCCCGCGGCAGATCGTGCTGATCGCATCACCGCGCCGCTAGCGGCGCTTGCCACACCCTGCATTCCAGCAGCCGCACCGGACAGGCCGGAGTCGGGCGAGGTTGCACGTCCCAACTGCCACGCTGAAGAAGCTGCCGAACCCATGGTCGTGCCGGCTCGCACTGCGGCAAGCCCGCCGCCGGTTGCCATGCGCGCACCGGCAAAAGCAGCTCCCCCGGCAACGAGCGCTGATCCAGCAGCGGCCGCCGTGGTCCCGAGCGCAGCGCCGGCGCCAAGCTGCGGTGCACCAGAGACCAGACCTGAAGCGATGCCAGGCCCAAAAATGCCAAGCCCCAGAAGAGCCAGCGCGCCAAGCACCTGTGACATGGCGGCGGCCAAGTCCGGCTCCTTGCCTTGCAGCGCGGAAGCGAACTCGCCGAAGAGAGTCGAGCCGATGCCGACGATAACAGCGAGCACCATCACCTTGATGCCGGACGAGATCACATTGCCGAGCACGCGTTCGGCCAAGAACGCTGACCGGTTCCAGAGTGCGAAGGGCACCAGAACGAAACCGGCCAGCGTGGTGAGCTTGAACTCCAGGATGGTGATGAAGAGCTGGATCGAGAGAATGAAGAAGGCGATGATGACCAGGAACCAGGCCACGAGCAGCACGAAGATTGTGAGCGCGTTGCCAAAGATTTGCGGAAAGCCAAGAAGCTGGCTCGCCTGATCGAGAAGCGGCCAGGCGCCCTCGAAGCCCGTCGCAGCAATGCGGCCCGGATGCAGCAGGTTGTCGGCGGATAGATTGCCGGACGATGCGTTGATGCCGAGGCCGGCAAAGGAGCGGTAGATAATGTCGGCGAGGTTCTTGAAATTATTCAGGATGAAGGCGAAGACGCCGACATAGAGCACCTTGCGGATAAGGCGGCCGAGAATGTTGGGCTCGCCGCCGAATGCCCAGGCGAGGCCTGCCAGCGTAATGTCGATGCCAATGAGAGTCGTAATGAGGAAGGCAACGTCGCCAGTCAGCAGACCGAACCCGCTATCGATATAGCGGACAAAAGTCTCCATGAAACGATCGATGACCCCCAGGTCATTCATGCCGCCGCCTTCCTCAAGTTGAAGTGCTAGTGATCAGTTGCTGGGATAGGCTGTGCCAGTGCCCAGGAAGCGTTTTGTCATCTGTCGGGCAGCTTCCTCGGACTGCGCCTTACGGGCGGCATCCTCAGCCTCGGCGCGGAACTGCGTCGCAAGCAGCGTCTGGATCTGCATCTGCTGCTTGGTCGATAGCGCGATCAGCTGATTGGTGGCTTGGCTTGCCTGAAGCGCACCAGCCGCCCCTTGGCTGCGGTTGACGAGATCGGCAAGCAGGTCGCCGTCGCCGCGGACATTCTCGACGATCTGCGACTGCACGCCCATGGTCTGGCGAAACGCCTGCATGGCGCTCTGCCAACGCTCGCGTGCGGCGGTGGCCACGTCGCTCGCTTTGATCGTCGCATCGTAGCTTTCCGGATATTGCTGTCGCCATTGGTCCTGAAGCTTGCCGAGATCAAAGCTCAGGCCGCTCGCCTGGTCCATCAAACCGTCGATCCGTTGCAGCGAACCGGTAAGCTGGCCAACGGAGGAAAAATCCAGTTTCTGAAGATTCCGAGCCATGTTCTGCAGCATGGTCGCCTGGTTCTGTAGCGACTGGATCTGGTTGTTGATTTGCTCCAGCGCTCGCGCCGCCGACAGTACGTTCTGCGTGTAGTTCGAAGGATCGAACACGATCAGGGCGTAGGCTGGCTGCACATAGTCGGCCAACGGTTTGGCGATCAGCGAAAGGGTTATCAGGCCGGAGAGAAAGCGGCGCCGCATCATGACGAATGCTCCTTGTCTGGTTGGGGGAATTGCTGGTGAAGCTCGGCGGCCCAATCGAGGCCGCGAGCACTGAGGAGGTGGAAGGCAAAGCCGTCCTGTCCGTGCTCGGACAGCACGCTATCGATGAGCGTCTGGCTGGCTGGATCGGAGGCGCCGCAAAGCGCAAGCGCGATCGGGCCAAGGCCTAGCTCGAATAGCCGATTCCCACGTCGCGATTGCAGGTAGTACTGGCGCTTTGGCGTGGCGCGGGCGACCAGTTCGATCTGGCGTTCGTTCAGACCGAAGCGCTCATAGGCGGCTCGCGCCTGCGGTTCCACGGCACGATCGTTGGGGAGAAGGATCCGTTGCGGGCAGCTCTCGATAATTGCCGGCGCGATCGCCGAGTTCGCGATGTCTGCAAGCGACTGCGTCGCGAAGATGACCGACACGTTCTTCTTGCGCAGCACCTTCAGCCATTCGCGGATGCGCGCGGCAAAAAGTGGATTGTCGAGATAGACCCAGGCCTCGTCGAGCATAAGCAGTGTCGGCCGTCCGTCGAAGCGCTCTTCGAGACGATGGAAGAGATAGGTGAGCACCGGCAGCACAGCGCCTTGGCTGTGCATCAGCTCCTCGGTCTCGAAACACTGCACATCCGAGAGGGCCAGCCGATCGTCATCAGCATCGAGCAACCGGCCGAAGGGGCCGTCGAGCGTGTAGGGCATCAGGGCGGACTTCAGCGCATTGGACTGAAGCAGGACCGACAGCCCTGTTAGCGTGCGTTCCTGCGCCGGCGCGGTGGCAAGGCTGCCAAGTGCAGACCAGAGTGCCTCCTTCACCTCCGGCGTGACGGTAACATTCTCATGGGCAACGAGGCCGGCAATCCATTCGGCTGCCCAACTGCGCGTCGCCGGATCTTGGATGTTGCGCAGCGGCTGGAAAGCAAGCGAACCGTCCGCGCCGAGTGCGTGGTGCCCTCCACCCATGGCGAGCGTTGTGGCACGAGCGGAATTGCCTTTGTCGAAAACATAGATCTGCGCGCCGCCATAGCGTCGGAACTGCAGAGCAATCAGCGCAAGCAGTACCGATTTGCCGGCGCCGGTCGGACCGACGATCAGCATGTGACCGACGTCGTCGACATGAGTGGAAAGTCGGAACGGGGTCGACCCGCCGGTCTCCGCGAAGAGAAGCGGAGGTGCCTCTTGCTGGGTAACTTTGGCGAGATGCTCGTTCGCCGACGGACCGGCCCACACCGACGACAGCGGCATGAGGTGGGCAAGGTTCAGCGTGTGAACAAGCGGCTGACGAATATTGGCGTAAACGTGGCCGGGCAACGAGCCGAGCCACGCCTCGACCGCGTTGACAGTTTCGCGGATGGTGGTGAAGCCCAGCCCATTGACGATCCGCTCGACCGCGCGAAGTTTTTCGGCGGCGGCTTGGCGGTCCTCGTCCCATACCGTCACGGTCGTGGTGAGATAGCCGAAGCCGACATGGTCGCCACCCAACGCCTGAAGGGCTTCGTCGGCATCCAGCGCCTTGTTGTCGGCATCGCTGTCGACCAGCGGCACCGGCTCGTTGGTCACAACCTCGCGCAGGATAGCGACGATCGATTTGCGCTTGGCAAACCACTGCCGCCGCAATCGGGTCAGCGTCTTGGTCGCTTCCGCCTTGTCGAGCGGAATGAAGCGCGTCATCCAGCGATAGGTGAAATCCTGATTGTTGAGGGCATCGAGGATCCCGGGCCGGGTGAGGTTGGGAAAACCGAGAATGGTGAGGGTTCGCAGATGCTGGTCGCCCAGCATCGGCTCCAAGCCGCCAGTGAGCGGCGCGTCGACCAGAATGCCGTCGAGATAGATCGGCGTTTCCGGCACGGCGACGGGATGTCGGCGAGCCGAGATCGTGCCGTGCAGGTAGGTAAGCGTCTCCGCATCGTCGAGCGCCCGCACTTCGGGCATGAAGCCCGACAGGAGATCCAACACGCGGTCGGTCTCTTCACGGAACCGCCCTAGCTCCTGGCGCCAGTTTCTTTCGGCTTCTGAATGGTGCGAATCGACGAGCGCGCTTTCCGCACGAGCCTGGCTGTCCGCTGGCGGCATGAACAGCAAGGTCAGGTGATAGCGGCTCTCGAAATGCGCGACCTTCCCTTCGAAAGCCGCGCGCCGTTCTTCATCGACAAGCCACGAGGCCGCATCGGGAAAACGCGAGGCTGGATAGCCCAGGGCTTCGACGCGTTCGGCCTCGAAGAACAATGCCCAGCCGGAGCCGAGGCGTCTCAGCGCATTGTTTGCCCGGGCGCAAATGCCGATGAGTTCGGCTTCCGTCGCGCTCTCAAGATCGGGGCCACGGAACCGCAGCGTCCGCTGAAAGCTGCCGTCCTTGTTGAGCACGATGCCCGGCGCGACGAGTGCGGCCCAGGGCAGATGGTCGGCGAGCCGGTCGGCCCTGCTGCGATATTCCGAAAGGTTCAGCATGCCAGCCACCCCCTTAGCCGAAGGTGGCGGACAAGTACGCTTGCGAAGTGTGGATCACGTCTCGCGGCAAAGACCGCGAGCGTGTGGCCAGCAAGCCAGAGCACCAATCCGGCAATCCACTGTTGCAAGCCAAGGCCTATTGCCGCGGCTACCGTGCCGTTGAGGATCGCCACCGCTCGCGGCGCACCGCCGAGCAGGATCGGCTCGGTCAATGCGCGGTGAACGGCCACCTCAAAACCTTCGATATGCTGCTCTCCAGTGGCCATCAGACGAGCGCCCCACCACCGAAGGAGAAGAAGGACAGAAAGAAGCTCGATGCGGCGAAGGCGATCGACAGGCCGAAGACGATCTGGATCAGCCGCCGAAAGCCCCCTGCTGTGTCGCCGAAAGCTAGGGTTAAACCCGTGGTGATGATGATGATCACCGCGACGATCTTGGCGACCGGTCCCTGCACTGACTCCAGGATCTGCTGCAGCGGCTGTTCCCAAGGCATGCCGGAGCCGGCCGCGTAAGCCGGGGCCGTGAAACAAAACGCGAGCGCGGTGGACGAAAGAAAGCGAAGCTTCTTGCGCATGAGATGACCTTTCAAAGCTGCTGGAGTTGCGTGAGTGTGAGCGGGGTGACGGCGTAATCGCCGCTGCCGTCGAGACCGGTGACCTCGGCGATCGAGTCGATGCGCCGCGAAGTTCCGCGCCCGGCGATGAACACGATCAGGTCTATCGCCTCGGCGATCAGCCGGCGCGGAACGGTGACGACAGCTTCCTGGGCGAGTTGCTCGATGCGATAGAGCGCAGAGCGTGCCGAGTTGGCGTGGACAGTGGCGATGCCGCCGGGGTGCCCGGTGTTCCAGGCCTTCAGCATGTCGAGCGCTTCCGAGCCCCTCACCTCGCCGACGATAATGCGATCGGGCCGGAGCCGCAGCGTCGAGCGTACGAGATCGGCGAGCGTGACCGAACCGCGCCTCGTTCTCAACGCTACGCAGTCCTTCGCCGCGCATTGCAGTTCGCGCGTGTCCTCAATCAGGATCACCCGCTCGTCGCATTCGGCGACTTCCACCAGCAGCGCATTGGCAAGCGTGGTCTTGCCCGATGAGGTGCCGCCGGCGACCAGAATGTTGCGCCGCTCGCGCACCGCCTTCTTCAGCGCATCGGCCTGCAGCGGCTGCATGATCCGGTCGGTGACATAGTTGGCCAGCGTGTAGAGCTTTGCCGCCGGCTTGCGGATCGCAAAGCACGGCGCCAGTACGACAGGCGGCAGCAAACCCTCGAAGCGCTCCCCCGATGGCAATTCGGCGCTGACGATCGGATTGTCGGCATGCGCCTCGGCGCGCACATGGGAGGCGACCAGGCGGATGATGCGTTCGGCCTCGGAGGGGTGCATATGCACGTCGGTTTCGACGCGACCTTCTCCGAGCCGGTCGAGCCGCAGCGCGCCGTCGGGATTGACCATCACCTCAATGACCAGCGGATCGGCCAGCGCCTCGGTGATCGCCGCGCCCATTGCGGTGCGCAGCATGGCGCGGCGGCGATGGTCGGCTTCGGGATGAGAGCTCATCCTTTTCCTCCGACGCCACTCTCCTTGCCAAAGGAGTGCTTCCCCGATGCGATCTGTCGACCAACCTGCTCGACGAATTTGTCGAAACGCTCCTGCGCGATCGCCTGTGTTGCCTTGTCCGGGGCCGGCGTGTGGGCATGAAGCGTGATCGAAAAGCGGATGAAGAGCGCCAAGCTCTCCAGGATCATCTCGGCATCGCGCCTGACGTGACCGAGGTCGCGGGAAAGACGGTCAAGCCTTACGCCATAGCGGCGGTCGAGTTCGTTCTCCCCACGCCGATCGATGAAGGCCTCGACCGCCTTTGCGACGACCGCGGATTTGGTGGTCGAGGGGTCGCGGCTGAGGTTGTCCAGCTTCTCGCTGAGCTCGGGCTCGAGCAGAAACTGATGACGAATGCGGTGGGGCTTCATGCGGCTTGTTCTCGGCAGGCCGGCACTGCGCCGGCGATGAGAACAAGCATGAGGCCGCCGCCCGAAATCGCTTATGGTCGTTATCTACGCTGAGATACGTTTTGACTTTAGGCGGCGTTCAGAAGCCGGGCACGATATCTTTGTCGTCGCCCCTGCCCTCATTGATGCCGTAGGCGCGCGCCGCGGTGGAAATCCGGTCCATCACACGTGTGTCGGCGAGCGCCTCGCTATCATCATCGGCGGGCTTGAACAGATCGTCCTGGTCCGGCTCCTTTAGGGTGGTAATGTGTTCTTCGGGCAATCCTGGATGGCGCTGTTGCTGAACACCGCCCTCGTCTTCAGCGGCCCCGCCGCCGCTGTCATCGTCAGCAGCAAGACGGCGATCGACGGTGCGCACCTGTCCAGTCCAATCGTCCGGACGTGACGCGGGACAGTCAGCATAAGGAGCGTCGCGCAACACCGGCACCGGCAGCACGCGCTCGGTGAAATTCTGATCGTCGAAATAGCGCAGCTTCTTCGCACGGATCGGCGGCAACCCTGAAACCAGCACCAATTCGTCAGACGGCGGCAGTTGCATGACTTCGCCCGGCGTCAACAGCGGGCGGGCCGTCTCCTGCCGGCTTACCATGACGTGCGAAAGCCACGGCGCCAGCCGATGGCCGGCATAGTTGCGCATCGACCTGAGCTCTGTCGCCGTGCCGAGCGCATCCGAGATGCGTTTGGCCGTGCGCTCGTCATTGGAGGAAAACGCAATGCGCACATGGCAGTTGTCGAGAATGGCGTTGTTCTCGCCATAGGCCTTTGAGATCTGATTCAGGGATTGCGCGATCAGATAGGTGCGAATGCCGTATCCCGCCATGAAGGCGAGCGCGGTCTCGAAGAAGTCGAGGCGGCCGAGCGCCGGGAATTCGTCCAGCATCATGAGCAGCTGGTGCTTCTTGCTCTTCTTCGGATCTCCCTCCAGGCGCTCGGTCAACCGACGGCCGATTTGGTTGAGTACCAACCGCACCAATGGCTTGGTGCGCGAGATGTCGGATGGCGGCACCACCAGATAGAGCGACATCGGTCGTTCGGCATCCGTGAGGTCGGCAATGCGCCAGTCGCAGGCCGATGTTGCCGCCGCTACGGTCGGATCACGATAGAGACCGAGAAATGACATGGCAGTCGAAAGGACACCCGAGCGCTCATTCTCCGACTTGTTCAGCACCTCGCGGGCGGCCGAGGCCACGACGGGATGGGCCTGAGGCTTGTCCGCCGCGCCAAGGTGGTTAGTCGTCATCATGCGCTGCAGCGTCGCGGCAAAGGAACGTTGCGGGTCCGAGAGGAAGGTGGCGACACGGGCAAGCGTCTTTTCCTCTTCGGCGTAGAGCACGTGCAAGATGGCGCCGACCAATAGTGAGTGACTGGTCTTCTCCCAATGATTGCGCCGCTCGAGCGCACCTTCCGGATCGACGAGGATGTCGGCGATGTTCTGGACGTCGCGGACTTCATTCGGACCTTTGCGGACTTCCAGCAACGGATTGTAGCGCGCCGATCGCGGATCGGTCGGATTGAACAAGAGGCAGTATGAAAACTTCGATCGCCAGCCTGAGGTGAGCTGCCAATTCTCGCCTTTGATGTCATGAATGACGGCCGAGCCAATCCAGGAGAGAAGCGTTGGAACGACCAACCCGACCCCCTTGCCTGAACGTGTCGGCGCAAAGGCCATGACGTGCTCCGGCCCGTTGTGGCGCAGATAGCGGTCGTTCAATTTGCCTAGGAAGACACCGGCCGGTCGAAACAGCCCTGCCTTCGATATCTCCTGCGTTAGGGCCCATCGTGAAGAGCCATAGGTGGTGACGAGTCCACGCTGCCGGGCGCGCCACAGCGAACCGGCGATAGCAGCGGCACAACCCAGGAGCCCACTGGCGCCGGCAAGCGATCCGGCCTTATCGAAGACCTCAGGTGCATAGGCGTCGAAATGGAACCACCATTCGAACAGTTTCCACGGCTTGTAGATCGGCCAGCCGGCCGCTACAAACCATGGTGCGCCGAGTGGCGGCTGATGGTGCAGCATGTGGGCGCACCATTGCGTTGCAATCCATACCCCAAATATTGCGATTGCAAACACGACGGCGATCTGACCGACTAACAGTTTCGTAGGTGTCACGCGGTTGCTCCTCTACTTGGCCAGAGAGAAGCATCGCATGGTGTGAATATTAACCCGCTTTTCCTGCGATCTCTTGCGATTGGGCTGAAAGCTTGGGATTGACCTATGCACGGATCGTTCATGCACGAGGCGGTTGCCCACAGGACTTATGCCGATGCGGCATCAATGTCCTTGCCGAGACGACACTACGGCTCGTTGTGACCACAAAGAAACTCGGGAAGCAGCGCTGTATGTAGACAGCCCTTCTTCCCAACGGTTGTGGCTACAATATCGGCAGACAAATCTTCTGTTGCTCCCTAGCTTGCATATCACCCGGAAATACGGCTACCAGTACGGCAAATAGCAAGGGGGACTGGGATGGAGGTGGATCGGAAACTGATCGATCATGCCGCCGCGCAACATGATGTAGGCGCGGACGTACTCGTGGCGCTGCTGGAGCTTTCGTCTGAATTTCCTGACATGGCCGCGAGAGGGGCGAAGCCACGATTGCTGGCGCGCATCACCGAAATAATCGAGACGGCGGTCGAGGCGCGCAGCGCGTGAGATTTCTCCGACTCGAAGTGCAGGACATGTTCGCTTATCGCGAATGCAATCGAATTGAGTTTTCCGAGTGTACGCTCGAACGCAACATCATCGTGGTCTCGGGACGCAACGGTGCCGGAAAGACGAGCTTGTTGAATGCCGCGAAGTTGTTGTTTCTCGGCGCGAACTCTGAGTCCATGCGACGCATTCGCGTCGGCGATTCCCCATTGAACCCGAAACAATTCATGATTGGGGTGCCTGGTCGCTGGTACGGCGTCTTCCCTCGTGACGGTCGCCGCGATGGTATGATCGCCCGGGTCGCTTTGTTTTGGGAAGAAAGTGGCGCTGCTTACTCGGCCGAGCGCAGCTTTACACTAACTCGCCAAGGCAACGACTATACCGAAAAGCTCCAAATTACCCGTAACGGGCGCGCGCTCAGCCTCAGCGAAGAAGATGCGGACGCGCGACTTCAAACGCTCCTTCCGAACGAAGTGGTCCCTTTCTTCTTCTTTGACGGTGAGCAGATCCAGTCGCTGGCAGATGCCGATGTGGGTCGCGAGAGCGCAGAAATCGAACGCCTACTGGGGCTTTCCTTTCTCAACGACATCGACCGTCAGCTCGACGTTTATGTCAAGGAACGACGTCGCGCGGGGTTACCTGAAACCGTGCGTCACCGCATCACGGAAATGGAAGGCGAACAAAAGAGCGAGGAAGCCCGTGCCGAAAGCGCGCGACGCTTACGCATCGCTTTGGAAGAAGAGATCGCCGACCTCGAAACCGCGAAGGCGCGGGCCGAAGAAGCGCGTAAAAAGCTGCGCAGCGGGCTTTCGGAGGAGGAGCGCTCAAAGATGGGAGCGCGAATTGAGAACCTTCGTCGACAACGCGAAGCTCTGGCTTCACAGATCGCGAGTAAGCTGCCGCTTGAGGCACCCTTCCTGACCAACCTCGGCCTTGTGGACCAAGCGTTCCGCACACTGGACGACCAACTTAAGGCCGGCACCGCTGCCAGCCTGGCCAACCGGCTTCACGCAGATCTGCCGCCAGGGGTTATCGCGCTCCTTGCCGCCCTTGAACCCACTGTAGCGCTCCATCCGCGTCAATCAACCGAGTTGATCAAAGGCCTGGGCTGGCTCCTAACCAAAATAGGAGTTCCGGCCGACTCATTTGACCATCCGATTTTTGCGTCGGTCGCGATTTCGTTGAGGCAGCAGCTTCGGGATCGGTTTCTGACTTGGCATCAAAGTGGCCAAGAGACATTGGCAGCACATGCCGACTTGCTTCGCCAGATGCGCGCTCTCAACATTCAACTGCGTCAAGCGCAGCGCGACCTTGACGACGCGGATGTTGTGTCCGATGAGGCAAAACGGCGCTACGAGCAACTGACAAATGAGATCGAGATGGCGGAAGCGGAGATCCGTCGGCGCTTGCAAGAGACGGTCGTCCATGAACAGGACGAAAGTCGGGCTGCTCGAAATGCTGCTCAGCTCTCAGACCGAATTCGTGCCGGCTATGAAGAACACGCCGATGTTCTGCGGGAGAACAAAGCCTATGTTTTGTCGCGCTCGGTGCGGCTCGCGCTCCAGACTTATCGACAAGAGCGGCGGGCAGCGATCCGCGCTTCGGTCGAGGAGCGGCTGCGTGCCAAGGTAGCCGTCCTCTTGGGTCCAAGTCGTTTGATCAAATCCGCGTCCCTCAACGAAAACTTCGTAATGACTTATCAGGACGAGGATGGCGAGGACGTCGCGCGCCAATCAATCTCGGCAGGCATGCGCCAACTGGTCGCGATGGCCATGCTCTGGGCCTTGAAGGAAGAAGCCGACCGACCTCTTCCTGTCATGATCGACACTCCGCTCGGCCGCATCGATCGCGAGAATCGCAATCTTTTGATGAACGATTATTTCCCGCACGCGGGTAATCCTCTCGTGCTTCTCCCAACCAACTCTGAGTTCGGCGACCAAGGATTCGATCAGCTGTCGGAGCATATCTGCAAGCGCTACGAAATTCAGAATCATGACGGGAGATCAGCTAGTATTGTCGAGCTATCCTTGCAGGTGGCTCACTGATGGATGACATCTTTTTCACCCAAGAGGAAAAAGAGTTCTTCGAAGCAGTTCTCGCTCGGGGCCTTCTTCAGCCCCAGGCCTTTTTTTGGCAGGTGCTTCGATTTGCTCTGGCACTGTCCTTGCGCATGGATGGCATGCCCGATGAACGTTATGGCCGCCCAAAGGGCGGCGCTAATCGAAGCAACCTCCATCTTGAGCAACTGACTGGCCGTGGCACCGACAAAGACTATGACGACGCGGTCCGACTGCTGTTATCGATTAAGCATCAGGCAGATCTTTTTAGCAGCCAAGCCGAATATGTGGATCTGGTCCAGCGCCATTTTAGACGCGGTGTCCAGGCGATGATGCGTGCCTGGCAACCGGGCCGCGATTTTCACGACTACTTGCTAGACGAACTCTATTTCCAAGCTGGCACCACTGGCCAGCCCATCAACGACCTTGCTGCTGTACCGAGCGAGGAGATGCTCAAACAGGGACTGGCAGCGATCGGCGTCAAGGCAACACCAGCCGGAGCGGCGGTGAGCGGGCCGCGGCTGATGCGTTTTCCGCTGACACTCAACGGTGTCGAGGACTTTGATCGCTTGCGGCGCGGCCTGGAGGACCTCTCATTCACCCTCGGGCTGGGTTCAGCGACCGTAAGCATGGTTCGCGAAAGCGGAGAACGTCGCGTCACGATTGAAATCCCGCGCCCAAGCGCCACCTGGCATGACATCCGTTGGGCCGATGTTGCACCAATACTGGCAGATCGGCCAGAAGCGCTCGCGGTATGCCCAGGTACGGATGTCTTGGGCGTACCCTTCGTGTTTGACCTCGCCGAGGCGCCACACCTGTTCGTCGCGGGCGCGACCGGCAGTGGCAAGAGCGTCTGTCTCAATGCACTGGTTCTGTCCCTGCTCGCCGCTAAAAGACCGCCAACGCTTGTCATGATCGATCCCAAAGGGCTCGATTTTGCAGACTATGAAGGCTGCGCAAGCCTGCGTGAGGGACGCGTCGTCACCGATATGAACGAAGGGGTGCAGCTGTTGCACGCCATGGTCGACGAGATGGAGAACCGCGCTTCGATCCTGCGCCAATACCAAGCGCGCAATATCGCCGAGGCACAGGCGGCAGGAGCTGCGCTCGATCGCATCGTTATCTTTGTCGACGAACTTGCAGATTTCCTGATCGGCAAGAGCGGGGCCCAGGAGCCGTTGGTGCGGTTGGCGCAAAAGGCCCGTGCCAGCGGCATCCATCTGGTCCTTGCAACACAGCGCCCCGAGGCTGCGACGTTTCCAGGCCTGCTTCGCTCGAATATCCCAAGTCGAATTGCGCTCACCGTCCAGAAGGCCGCCGATTCCAGGATCATACTTGATGAAGCAGGGGCAGAGAATCTTCTTATGCGAGGCGACATGCTTATCAAGATTGCCGGACGCGATACGCGTCGTGTCCATGGCGTACGCGTCGACCGCGACGACATTCTTCGAGCTGTCAAGCAATCCGGGCTGAATCTATAATGGCGATCCGATCCACCCATTTCGCACTGGCCGGACTGACCCTTCTGGACGTCGGTCCCCTTCGTGACACGACCTCGGTGAGCTTCCTGACGGCCGAACACGAACCCGCCAACATCTATTTGGTGATGGGCCCGAATGGCGGAGGCAAGACCACCTTGCTCGAAGCTATCGCGGCAGCAATGTCGATGCTGGGTGCGGCTGTGCACGCGAAATACGGCATGCCATCGCTTGATGAAGGAAACGGCGGTGTCCAGCTCGATGCGCTGATCAGGCTGGATGACGGCATCAGCAGCGAGACCTTTATCCTTTCGATTGTCCTAGGCAGCCCCGGTCTGCTTAAAAATTGGACCGAGCCTGACTTGCAAGCAGCGGGAGCTTCTTCGCAACTTGTCTTGCGTTATGGGATACGACCCGGTTCCCGGGTGATCGAACGGTTCGCGGATTCCGATAGACAAGCGCTTGACTTCGCCGACACTATAATAGCCGAGATCGGAGAGCCGACCCGAAGCATGTTTGGCACTGGCTCAACCGCGTTCCCAACCTTGCTCTACTTCCCTTCCGACCGCGGAATTGCCCGAAACAGTGCCGGGGGGCAAGTCATCGCTCGCCCAGAGCAACTAAGCTATGCCCCGGTGCACGTTTTTGGTGTGGACGGGGCAACTTGGGCCAGCTCACTCGACAATCTTTTTGTCTGGTTTGCCTGGCTTGGCGACGGTCGCGAGGAGCTTTGCCGGGAGATTGTCAATCGCTATGTTTTTCGCGATGGGAGCAAGACGCTGCTTGATGTCGATCGCGAGCGTCTACGGGCGCCCGTTTCGGTTGACGGGATTGTAGAGCACGGCCTCGACCAGCTTAGCAGTGGTGAGCGCCAGTTGGTCCAGTTGCTGGTTCGTATTGCTAGCCACATGAGCGCCGCGACGATTGTTCTAATCGACGAAACAGAGCAGCACCTTCATCTCGTCATGCGTCGTCGGCTCATCACTCTGATCAAGGAGTGGGCGAAAGAGCACACCGGACTCAGCTTCTACATAACGTCACACCAAGCTGATTCATTGCGTATTGTTGCTCCAAAGATTCCTGAAGACGGGCTTCGCAAATTTGGTTGCTTGGTAAAGCCGCGGTTCAAGGCATCTCGTCAATGAGCAATGTCGCTTCGTTCGACGAATTTGAGACCGACCTAGAAATTGATGCGCATAGCCGAGGCCTGCCGCGCATCATTCTGGAGGGGGCGACCGACGTATGGCTTTTCCGGGACATTTGGTTCACCAACTACTTGGCCAAATTCGAGTTTGTCTCTGCCTCGCGACTGGCTGACGGCGACGGCTGCACCGCAGTCCCGGCTGCCGTCCAAAAGAGTTGGGAAGAAGAAATACCAGCATTCGGTATCCTCGATCGTGATGTATACTTTCGGCGTAAGGTCTGGGATGCGCTATACGAACCGGAGGAGATACGGTTCCGGACTTTCGAAGCCGACGGCAATTTATTTGTATCGGAACTGTGGGAGATCGAAGCGCACCTCATTTTGCCGGAATTGCTTACGCCTTGGGTAATCGGCTGCAGCCGTGATCCGATTAGGTTTGGCCATCTTGCCGGAGATGCACTCCAGCGTGCGCTCGCCCAGTGCGATATTCTCTTCGAAGCAGCGCCCTATCTTGCAGCGATGCATTCAGACGGTAAAGCCGCGACGGGTAGCTTTGGCGAACTTCCTCTCGAGGAAGTGCGCCAAATATGCGCGAACCGCCTCTTGGGCCTCAGTGCCGAGGCAAATGAGCAGGCCCAGTTGGTCGCAAACTTCGTGGTTCACGTCCGAGCCAGCGCACCAGCTGAACCAGCGGCGCGATTGCGCTATTACCTCAAGTTCATTGATACCAAGCGTTTGTTAGACAGGCTACGCAATGCGTTGCGCCTCACGACCAATCACAACAATCATCAAATGTTGGCCGGCTTCATGCGTCAGGGCGCAACTGAGCCCGAAGAGCTCAAACGACATCTCGCTCACCTGATAGAACGTGTCGGGTCCGCTTGAGCGCTGGACAAGGCGGCGAAAGGTGGAAGCTGAGGTGCCTCGCAGCCTTGCTAATGTGAGAGCGCGCCGGACATCAACTGGGCGAAGGCATCTTCTATCGACAAGACTGACTTTTCAGTCTTTGAAAGCTTTTCCATTCCTCGAGCCCAGTGAGCCGCTACAAGGTCCTGGAACTCACGCCGCGTCAGCCCGGCAACGCCTGAGTGCTCTACAACCAGCGCGATCCAAAGTGTCAGATCCGCCTCGTCCTGGCCGAACAAAGTGTCGCCTCTGATCGGCCGCCCACTGTTGTCGGAAATTGGCGTGGGCGATTTGGGTTCCGCTAGAGAGAGCGAGAGCGCCAGCCGCGCAGGTTGATATCGGTACGGCAGGCCAAGCGTCTTCTGGATGCGAGAGTTTTCAGAATCTGCGGCAAAGGATGTCCGGAAGTCGGCGCGGGCGATATCGCCGATCTGAAGTGGAGAACGAATTTGGCTCATGCGGCTCGCCTCGGAAAATAGCCTTTCTGAACCAACGTCTCGCCCAGGCCGCCGCCTTCGGATCGATAAATGAGATGGTGTTCGGAGCCGACGCGACTCTCGATCCGATCGTAGTATCTACCGGATACTTCTTCGGGCTGGGACAGAAGGATCGTCTGAGAACGGCGCGAGGTAAAATAGTCCAGAACGCGGTCGCGATGCTCAGTGTCCAGACGACCGAGTGGCGTGTCTATGACGAGCGGAAGAGACGAGCCGCCAAGGCTGGTGATGGAAGCGATCAGTGCCATGGCAAAAATCTGGTTTTCACCGGCAGAGGCATCAGTATCCCGCAGGTCGCGCCCGAGCGCGTCTATCAACGCTACATTGCCGTCGTGCGTTATGGCAACGTTTTGGACGATGCCCTTGTGCGCAAGGCCACGATAGGCGCTGGTCAATGCTGTTGCCAATTCGGCGTAGTACTCAGGCAGGACAAGCGAAATGGACTGCCTCAGCGCATGTAACACAGTCCTGGCTGCGTCGGCCCCGTTGGCTGCATGGCCGCCGTTGCGGCGTTGGCCCTTGCGACGGTTCAGATCGATTTCCAACGGCTCGATTTGAGCCTCAAGCTTACCCGCGACCTGATCAAGCCGTCGCCTTTGTCCCTCAAGCTCCGATATTTTCTCGTTTAATAGTTCCAGTTCGCCGACCAAAGCGGCCCGGTTCTCCTCATCGCGTTTACGCTGCACATTGTGTTCTTCCATTCGCGAGATGGATTCGGTCAGGTCAGTGATCTTTTGCAGCATGCCCTCGATCTCACCACGCGCCGATGCCCGCGAGCCGGTAAGCAGTTCGTACACGTGCCGGGCGTCGTGGCCGATGAGATAGCCATGTAAGGTCGCAGTGTCGGACGCGACCGCAGTGCCCAAAGAGGTGTTCCACGCCTCTTGAGTCCGTCGCGCAAGATCGGCAAGCGCTTCCGGCGACAACTGAGGCTTGGTCCGCTCCAGAGCCGCGATTAACTCACGCAGCATGCGCTCGTCTTGTCCCCGCGAGCGCAAGGTCGAGCGGGCTGCTGCGTCGAGGGTCCTCTCCACGTCTTTGAGCAGTTCGGAGGGAATAAGAAGGAATGGCAGCAGCCTTACACCGGATAGAAGCAGATCATGCCGAGCGGCATGCAGCTCAGCCTCGAGCTTTTTGCGAAGTTCCAGCTCGGCATGGCGCTCCTGATAGGTGCCATCGCCGATAGACCCGATTGACCTCACGATCTCGTCACGGCGCCGGCGCAACGGACCAAGGGCAGATTCCACCGCTTCGAGATCAGCTCGCGTATTCGACAATTCGTCCGTGAAGGCCGCGACTTGCGAGATCAATGAAGCTTCGACACCGTCAGCCTGCACGTCCTTGCCGCGGTCCCGGGCATAGTCGGAAAGATCATTCAGCAACGCAGTGATAACGCCGACACCCAGAGCGCTCTCAAGACCGAAACGTACCTGTTCGTCTAGTTCGCGCTGAGCCAAACGCCGAATTTGCTCGCCGTCGAATAACAAGAAGGGGAGCATACTGGCAGGCGCGATGCGCCGCTCGATCTCGAAGAATGCAAATTCGGGGCCGGGCACATCCGGCGGCGGGCTGAGGATGTGCCTGTCGTCTCCGGAGCGGAGAACCAGTTCCTCGTCATCCTCGACGAACGAGCCATCATCACCAAAGTACCAGTGCCGCTCGATCTCGAAAGGACCATCCTCGCAATCGATTTCGATCACCACTGACATGTCGCGACCGCCGCGTTCGAAGGCTTGACGATGCATCGCACGTTCAATCGCCTGATGATAATCAGAGCGTCTTGGCGCGATCCCATAACCTTCTTCGCGACTCAACCGTGATCGGTCGATATGGGCGCGCATTCCGTACAAGCCCACTGCCAAGGCCTCCAAGATGCTGGTCTTGCCATTGCCGTTGTTACCACCAATCAGCGCGACTGGCCGTTCGGGATGGGCTGCGAAATCCAATTCGGCGCGCTCGAAGGCCTTCCAATTTTGCAAACGGATGCGTTTAAATCGGAACGGCCGCGCCGCACGGGTCACCGTAGGGTTCCAGGCAATCGTCGACCAATTGACCGGAGCACCGAAGATCTCGTCAAAGCGATTGAACAATCTGCGGCGATTGCCGTTCGAACCATAGAGATTGCGGGCCGAGATCAAAAGGTCGAGGTAGGAGGAGACGCCGTTAACGGGGAGACGGGCTTGATCAGACATGCTGTTAGAACTTCGTCATGGCGATAGTATCTTCGGCCCAGATGCGCCGTATAGCGTCGATCTCGGCTGGCGACACCAGTTCCATATTCACCTCGCTCTGAACAGCGATCAACCTACTAAAGATCTCTCGGCGCGCGGTGAGGGTGAAAGGGCCCGGGATAAGACGCCCTTCTCCGACGAAGTTGAGCGTGCCATTTCGGCGCTTGGCCATACGCTTTGAGCCGTCCTCGCGGATGGCCTTCAGCCAATCCCGGAACTCCAGCAGGGGTTCTAGATCGCCATAGCCGGCTTCGATAAAGGACTCTGCGCTCTTGTCCTTCTCCACTACCGTGCAGGTCCAACAACCAAATCGTGAGGAAGCAGTGCCACAGGATGGTGCCTCGGACCTGTCGGTCACCAGCGGACACTCACCGCCTCCGGCGTTGCGGTACATTGTCACCAATTCGCGGTGCGTACCGCCCCACGGCGGGGACGACTGCAATAGCGTCTGCCACACCTCATCCGTCGAGAGATCCACAATCGGCTTATATACAAGACAGTTCTGCAAGCTGTTGTGAGGGTTAAGGCGTTGGCCATTGTCGTATCGGCTGACGCTGCGCCGACGCTGAGTGGATTCCGCGCTACGCACGCCAAGCAAAAGAACGGCCTGACCGGACTCGTCGACCTGAGTCTTGATGTAAGTGGTCGTTGGAGCGATCTTCATACGATCCGTGCACCAGCGGAAAACCCGACTGGGGGATGGATAGCCGCGCCCGATAAGATTGACCCAGAAGGTCTGCTCCACATGCGGGACCGTCTTCGCAACTACGATCGGTAGCCGTAAAGGCCCCACAGACTGCCGCATCCGTTCCAGCACCATGTCAAGATGGTGAACAATCACCGGTGACTCCACGAGCGTATCGTTGGCCACGATGTGGACCGCGCGTAGCCGTTTACGCGGAGGTAGCGACAGCAACATCTCACATACCAGCTGCGCAAGCAGCGTGCTGTCCTTGCCTCCGGAAAACCCGAGGATCCAAGGTGTCGAATGTGGCTGCAGATATTCATCGCGAATATCGACAAGGATTGCCTTCAACCGATCGCTCAGCTGGCCGACCGGCTCTAAGTCTGGATCTATCACGGCTGCTGTCGTCATGCTCTTCTCCGGGTCGAACGCAATGCTTCAACCGCCCGTTCTATGGCGTCTGCAGCTATGTTAATCTCTTCGCCTGTAGTTCCGTGCCCCAGACCAATACGGACAGCGGTTTCGGCTTGCTGTGTCGAAAGGCCTATGGCGAGCAAAACGTGTGAAGGCACAAGGTTCTTCGCGCTGCAAGCCGACCCCGTCGACAAGGATATCTCGTCTTGTAGTCGAAGGACCAGGGCTTCGCCATCGACGCCGTCGAATCGCAAGTTAAGGTTCCCTGGCAATTTGGACTTGCTGTCGCCATTCTCCACAGCCCCGGTGATCGCCAGCAGTCGCGACCGCAACCTGTCCCGCAGTCGCGCGACACGAACGGATTCTTGAGCCATTTCTTCCCTAGCCAAGGCGCAGGCGGCGCCGAACCCGACGCAGAGCGGCGGCGAGAGCGTACCGGAACGCGCGCCACTCTCCTGGCCACCTCCCCGCAGCAGTGGTGCCAGCTTTGGACGCAGACGGCGGGAGACATGCAATGCTCCAACGCCGGTCGGCCCGCCAAGCTTGTGAGCCGAAACACTTGCCAAGTCGAGCAGCGACGTCGAAACTGGCAGTTTACCAGCGATCTGCGCTAGATCGGAATGAAGCAAGGCACCTCTAGCGCGTACGATTCTTGATATCTCGTCCATTGGCTGGACGACTCCGATTTCGTGGTTCGCCCAAGCCACCGATACCAGTCCGGTGGTATCGTCTAGCATGGCTTCCAGCGCCGCCAGATCGACGCGCCCTGTCCATGCTACAGGTATCGTATCGATGACCCATCCCTGATGCCTCAGATCCGCAGCTTTCTCCAAAATCGAAGCGTGCTCGATCGCAGAAACGGCGATCCGCCGTTTTCCGACATTCCCGAGGTGCTCTGCCAAACCGCCCAAGGCCAGATTATTCGATTCTGTCGCGCCAGACGTGAAGACTATTTCGGACATACGCGAACCGAGAAGCTCAGCGACTTGGCTTCGAGCAGCCTCGACAACCGCGTGGGCGGCCCCACCGTGCTTGTGTGTGGAATGAGGATTGGCGTCGACTGCTGCGTATGCCGCGACCATTCGTTGCAGAACGCGAGGTTCTATAAGGGAGTGGGAATGATAATCGAGGTAGATCGGCGCAGTGAGCATCTAGTCGCCATCCAGCGAGTTTCTTAAGAACACGCCGGCACCAACATCAGCCCGGACGAACATAACCCCGTTCGCCTCGAACGTGCGCACAATGTCGACGACAGTCCTGGATGTTAGGGTTTCGAGGCCCTCTTCCAACCGACCAATTGTATTCACGCCAACGCCGCATTCCTGGGCCGCCCTGGCCTTAGTCCAATCGAGGAGGATACGAGCGGCACGTATATGCCGTCCACGCACGTCTCGAGGTGGTGCGATCTGGTATGTATTTCGCGAATCCATGTGGCGATTGTTGCCACACGCGAGGTATCCGGCAAGCCAAAAGGTACGAAATGTACAAGAAGCACCCCCATCTACCCAGCACGCCAGCGCTTCGGGCTTCACGAGTGCCGAGTGCGACGCAAGACAAATGGCCTAACAATTAGCCTACGCCATAGCACCTAGGAGTACATTTGAAATCGAGCTTCCGCGCTGTCTCTACGAAACGCCGGGCCCGCCTTTCTGCCGACCGATGGTCCAAGAAATCCCCTCTCCGCTCATGATCCCGGAGACCTCCTTCCCGACATGTCGGTCAATCACCGGTCGCCACGGCACGAGCGTGAACTCCCGCGACTTCTCGATGACGGCGTATTTGCCGCTGCCGAGTTCAACCGATCGGCGCAGCACGCCTTCTATTCGGTCTCCAGATCGAGTTTCGACGTAGGGGAGCCCGAGCTCGTCCGAGAGCTGGCTGGCGACGCGGTTCAGTTCACGCTGGCGCAGGATCGAAATCATGCCAGCGCGATAGACGATCCGGTCCTGCTGTTCATGAGCGAGGCCTTGTGCGATCAGCCACTGCCGCCGGGCGGCTTGCGCTTCCAGAATCTCCCGACCAAACCCGGAGTTGCGCAAGGTCTGCGCCGCGGCTGAAATCAACTCGCCGTCGAGCCAGGTGGCGCCGTCGAAACCGACTTGCCGCTCCAGCGGCAGCGGCGAGAGCTTTTCTACAACGACAGGCTCGACCCTGGTCCGCTGACGCTCGTAGTCCGCAACGCGGTCGAGATGATCCGGCGCGATGATCCAGGTGCCGTCCGGCTGACGTTCTACGCGGCCAGTGACTCGCCGGATCGCCTCTAGCCGCCGCACATGCGTTTCCGCAAATCGCTCTGTGGCCGACGGATCATGCTTTAAGTGAATGTCGACGCTGTATCGTCCGCCATTCGCAGCAGCGATCCCGGCAATGGTCAGGTCAACTTGCCTGCGCTCCGTGTTCCGCGGCGTAACCCGGACGATGCTGCCATCGGGCGTCGGTTCGGTTGCCTCGCCTTTGCCGATATCGATGTAATGGCTTTTGCCGTCGATACCGTCGACGATGAGGTAATGGCGGTCATCGATTTCATCTGCCAAGGCGCGCGCGACCACGCGGCCGACCACGGGCTCGGCATTTTGTCCCGCGTCGTAGACAACACAATCGGCGGCACTGCGCACGAGTCCCTTGCTGGTCAGTTCGCGATGCATGGTCTTGATGATGTCCCCGCGCTCGCCCAACCGACGCAGCGTTACTTCGAGCTCATCGTCCAGGCGCCAGCGGCCGGAGCCGATCTCCGCTGCAAGCCCCATGCGTTCGAGCTTGCGCAGCCGGCCTTGATGCAGCGTCTGTCGAAACACATCGCGATCGCTAAGCGAGACAAGTCCATCATCGCCTCGCATTCGAAGCAGCTGCCGGTCGATGCTCGTGAAACGTTCCTGCTCCATCTCCTGGCGCAGGCGCTGCTCGATCTCGAGGTCGGTGCGGGGACCGAGATCGAGGCTCACCAGCTCGGACGCGCGCTCTCGCAAACCAGAGGAGATGTACTCCCGCGCGATGACGAGATTCTCGCCCCCGTCGTCCTTGCCGCGAACGATGATGTGCGTATGCGGATGGCCGGTGTTGAAATGATCGACGGCGACCCAGTCGAGCCTCGTGCCGAGGTCCTCCTCCATCTGCGCCATCAAGCGCCGGGTCAGCGGTTTGAGTTCCTCATACTCAATGCCGTCTTCGGCCGCGACGATGAACCGGAACTGATGCCGGTCGCCCTCCGCCCGATCGATGAAGTCCTTGCCATCGACCCGATCGCTGTAGGTACCGTAGAGCTCGCCGGGCTCGCCTTGCCGGGTGACGCCGTCGCGCTGAAGATAGCGCAGATGCGCACGCGCTCCGTCCGAACCCTTGCCGGCCAGCTTGACCACCCGCGCTTTGACCACAACCCGTCGCTGCCGGAAGGCGGCGTAGCGATCGCGCGATTTCAGCAGCACGGCAGCCGCCCCACCACGCCCAGTCCGGCTTCCCGTGAAGTGGCGGCCGAGCGGGGACCTGCCGCCGGCTCGGTTGATTGCTGCCCGGAGCTGGCCGGCGAAACGTTTTCCTGCCTTCGAGCCGCGCGACCCGATTTTGCCAAGCTTTGGCCTGAACTCGTCGTCTCTCACCCCAGCCTCCTGGACAACTGCAGCAAAATCAGCGGCTTGCGTGCCCCAGCCTCCTAGTGCTGATGGCAGCCTCTTGGAAAAACGATGTGCAGACAAAGACTTGACCGCCTCGTGGAGGCGGTGCCTTTATCTTGCCTTCTCTCAACC
>NZ_RZSF01000470.1:0-3870 GCF_004023325.1 Mesorhizobium sp. M1A.F.Ca.ET.072.01.1.1
GTCGAGGAATGCCTGCGCTACGATGCGCCGCTGCACATGTTCCTGCGCTATGCCTATGAAGAGATGGAAGCTGCTCCGGGCATTTTGCTCAAGCCCGGCGAGACGGTGGCGCTGCTGCTCGGCATGGCCAATCACGACCCGCTGGCTTTCGCCGGACCGGCCACATTCAACCCGGCGCGAACCGACCAAAAGAACGTGTCGTTCGGCGCCGGCATCCACTTCTGCATCGGCGCGCCGCTGGCCAGGCTGGAGTTGCAGGTGTCGCTGAAGACGCTGTTCGACCGGCTGCCGGATCTAGGCCTGACGGAAGAGCCGCGCTTCCGCGACACCTATCATTTTCATGGATTGGAAGCGCTCTCGGTGCGCTTCTGAACCGCAATAATCCGAAGATCTGAAAATGAGATTCGCCTTTCTGCAGGAACCGCCCTTCTGCTTCACCGATGCATCCGGGAAAGTCGGCGGCTGCGACGCGATGCTGGCCGAGAAGATCTTCGCGATGTCCCAAACGACGGCTTTCACGCCCGTCGAGACCGAATTCGCCGAGTTGCTGCCGGGACTGGCCGACGGCCGCTGGAACATGACCACCGGCCTGTTCATCTCCGAAGAGCGCAGCAAGCTGGTGGACTTCAGTCGCCCGATCTGGTCGCTGCCGGACGGCTTGATGGTTGCCAAGGGCAACCCGCTCGACCTTGAGGGCTATCGCTCTCTTGCAGGCCACCCTTCCGCGAGGCTTGGCGTGATATCGAACCAGATCCAGCATCGGACGGCCCTTGAGAATGGCGTGCCGCCGGAGCGGATCAGTGTGTTCGCCACGCAGGCCGAGGCAGCGGAGGCGGTGGCTATCGGCAGGGTGCAGGCCTATGCCAGCGTTGCCATGGCGCATCGCGGCTACATCGCGCGGCGACCGGCTGCGCTGGCCGATGTCATTGACGTTCCCGCGTCCGAACGGTTGCCCGCCGCCGGCGCGTTTGCCGTCGCTAAAGGCAACGACGCGTTGAGGCGGCGTGTCGATGACGGTCTGGGCGACCTGCTTGGAAGCCGGTGGCACCGCGACCTGATGGCCGGATTCGGTTTCTCCGGAGCGGACGTCGACCGGCTGCTCTAACAGCCCGGCAAGCGCGCTTCACAGCTTGATCACATATTCCTTCCGCGTCGTCTCCAGCACTTCCCAGGTTCCCTTGAAACCCGGCCGCAGCACAAAACTGTCGCCGGCCTTGACCGTGCGCGCGTCGCCGCCGTCTTCGGCGATCACCGAGACGCCGGACAGGATGTGGCAGAATTCCCATTCGTCATAGACGATGCGCCACTTGCCCGGCGTCGCTTCCCAGATGCCGGCATAAAGGCTGCCGTCCCGCTCCTCGACATTCCAGGTGCGGAATTTCGGATCGCCGGAGATCAAGCGGTCCGGGGCCGGCGCGCCGGCCTCCGGCTCGACAGTTTCGGGATCAACCGCGAGAAAGGCGGACATCGCGCTCAGACCTTGCTCAGCGCCTGTTCGAGGTCGGCGACGATGTCGTTGACGTCCTCGATGCCGATCGACAGGCGGACCGTGTCCGGGCCGGCACCGGCCTTTACCTTCTGCTCGTCGGACAGTTGCCGGTGCGTGGTCGAAGCCGGGTGAATGACCAGCGACTTGGTGTCGCCAACATTGGCGAGGTGCGAGAACAGTTCCAGCGCCTCGACGAACTTGACGCCGGCCTCGTAGCCGGCCTTGAGGCCAAAGGTGAAAACGGCGCCGGCACCCTGCGGCGAGTATTTCTTCTGCAGCGCATTGTTCTTGTCGCTCGGCAGTCCGGGATAGTTCACCCAGGCGACTTTCGGATGGTTGGAAAGCCAGGCGGCGACGCTCGCTGCGTTGTCGCAATGACGCTGCATCCTGAGCGGCAAGGTTTCCAGGCCGGTCAGGATCAGGAAGGCGTTGAAGGGCGAGATCGCCGGGCCGAGGTCGCGCAGGCCGAGCACGCGCGCGGCAATGGCAAAGGCGAAGTTGCCGAAAGTCTCGTGCAGGACGAGGCCGCCATATTCAGGGCGAGGCTCCGACAGCATCGGGTATTTGCCCGACTTCGACCAATCGAAGGTGCCGCCGTCGACGATGGCGCCGCCGATCGAATTGCCGTGGCCGCCGATGAACTTGGTGAGCGAATGCACCACGATATCGGCGCCATGCTCGATCGGCCGCACGAGATAGGGCGAGGCCAGCGTGTTGTCGACGATCAGCGGCAGGCCGTGCCTGCGAGCGATGTCGCCGATCTTCTCGATGTCGACGAAGATGCCGCCCGGATTGGCGAGACTTTCGATGAAGATCGCCCTGGTGTTGTCGTCGATTTGGCCCTCAAAGGTCGATGGATCGTTGGTATCGGCCCAGCGGACCTCCCAGCCATAATTCTTGAAGGCGTGGCCGAATTGGTTGATGGAGCCGCCATAAAGCTTTGTGGCAGATACGAAATTGTCACCCGGCCGCATCAGATTGTGGAAGACGATGACCTGGGCGGCGTGGCCGGAGGCGACGGCCAGCGCGGCAGTGCCACCTTCGAGCGCGGCGAGACGCTCCTCGAGAACCGCCTGCGTCGGGTTCATGATGCGGGTATAGATGTTGCCGAAGGCCTTCAGCCCGAACAGCGAGGCGGCGTGGTCGGCGTCATCGAAGACATAGGAGGTGGTCTGATAGATCGGCGTGGCGCGCGCGCCGGTCGCCGGGTCCGGCTTGGCGCCGGCATGGACGGCGAGCGTGTTGAAACCGGGCGTACGGGTCATCGAAGCCTCCCTCTCAAACTTGCGAAAATCGCCGGGCATTCTTGGCCAAGCGCGGTCGTGAATGCAAAGAACAAAATACCTTTCGGCGTGCGATCTGCGGCGAACGCCCGGGAAAATCCATTTCTTCCCGGAATAATTTTGCGCGCCTGGTTGTCCGTCTATTTCTGGCGCACGCCAAAACTCTGGAAACCCTTGCGCATCAATGGCTTCTTCGACGACAGCACGCCGGAGTTGACGCCGGTCCAGCCGATCTCGCCCGACAGCTTGCCATATTCGATCTTGGGACAGCGGTTCATGACCACCTTGATGCCGGCTGCCTCGGCGCGCGCGGCGGCCTCGTCATGGCGAACGCCGAGTTGCATCCAAACGACCTTCGGCAGCGGATCGAGCTTCAGTACCTGCTCGACGATGCCAGGGACAGCGGCCGAGCCGCGAAAAATGTCGATCATGTCAACCGGATGCGGCAGGTCGGCCAGGCTGGCATAGACCGTCTGTCCAAGGATCTGCTTGCCGGCATGACCGGGATTGATCGGCAACACCGAAAAACCCTTGGCCAGCAGATATTTCAGCACGAAATAGCTCGGCCGCACGTCGTTGGGCGAGGCGCCGACCATGGCAATGGTCTTCACCGAGTTCAGAATGCCGGCGATGTAGCTGTTGTCGTAGGCGTCGTGATTCATGGCTCGTCCTCATACAGCGCATCGGCGAGAAAGGCAGCCGGATCGCTGCAGAAGTCACGCATCATGCGAAAATGATCGGTGTCCTGAAAATCAATCAGATCGAGGCCGATGCGGCTGATGCGGAAGAGCCGCGCGTTCGGGCAGGCCATCAGTAACGGAGAGTGCGTCGCCATGATCACCTGCGCGGTGCCGGACCGCTCCATACGCTGAAGCAGCTTCAGCAACTCGATTTGGCGCGTCGGCGAGAGCGCGCTTTCGGGCTCGTCGAGGATGTCGATGCCCTGTCGTCGGCAGCGTTCCTCGAAGAAGCGGATGAACCCTTCGCCATGCGACCATGACAGGAAGTCCGGCGGCGCTCCGCCAGACTCCAGCGCCGCCTGGTCAAGATAACGAGCCACGGAGTAAAAGGACTCCGCCCGGAAGAACCAGCCCGCGG
>NZ_RZSF01000471.1:0-3857 GCF_004023325.1 Mesorhizobium sp. M1A.F.Ca.ET.072.01.1.1
GGCACCGCCCGCCAGCACCGTTCGGGCCGCAGCAAGCACATCATCCACCAGCGCCGCGTCGTTGATCAAGGGCACGAACTCGCGCGTGTAAGTAACGTCAGATGCTACGTTATAGGCCTGCGCCGTGCCTTCGGCGATGCGGCGCATCTCCTTCTCGATCGCCGCGCTCACCTCGGGCCGGAAACTGCGGCAGTCGCCAAGGATGCGGGCGAGACCGGGCAGCGCGTTGCGGGTGCCGTCGGTGATGAGCTCGGTGACCGAGACGACGCCGATATCGACGGGGCTCAGGCGTCGCGAGACGATGGTCTGCAGGTTGACGACCAGCGCGCAGGCGGCAACCAGCGTCTCGCGAGCGGCGTGCGGCCTGGCGGCGTGGCCGCCCAAGCCTTTCAGCACGATCTCGAAATTGTCCTCGGCCGACATGATCGGACCGCTCCGGGTTTCGAAGTGGCCGATGGGCAGGCCCGGCATGTTGTGCAGCCCGAAGATTTCCTCGAAGGGAAAGCGTTCGATGAGCCCGTCTTCGATCATCGCAAGCGCGCCCCTGCCCCACTCCTCGGCCGGCTGGAAGATGAACCGCACCGTGCCGTCGAAGCCGCCTTCCTGCGCAAGCAGCTTCGCCGCGCCGAGCAGCATGGCGGTGTGACCGTCATGGCCGCAGGCATGCATGGTGCCGGGCGTCTGCGAGCGCCAGGCTTGGGTCCCTTGCTCGGCGATGCGCAGCGCATCCATGTCGGCGCGCAGCGCAATCGCGCGATTGCCGCTGCCTCTGGCCAGCGTGCCGACAACGCCGGTGCCGCCTATGCCTTCCGCGACTTCGAGCCCGAAGGCGCGAAGCTTCTCCGTCACGAAGGCGGCGGTGCGCTTTTCCTCGAAGCCGAATTCCGGGTGGGCGTGGAGGTCGCGCCGCCAGGCTGTCATCTCGCGATGCAGCTGCTGCTGGTCGAGTTCAGCCATCTTCTCTTTCCCCAGCGCTCGTTCCAGGCGACTGTTCCCGAAGTTGCGCTTCGTTTCCATCGATTCCGGAGGGAAGCCCGCTTTCCTGAAAATCCTTCAGGCGATCTGCAGCTCCAGCTCCCGCGGCACCGCCCCGACCAGCTCGGTGTAACGGCCGGCGTCGGTCGCGCCTTCCGAATTGATGACGAGCACACGCGACGTCGCATCGAGCCCGAGAGCCGCGCGCATGCCCTTGTCTCCGGCTGCGCGGATCAGCCCGGCAAGCCCCGCGCCGCCACTCTCGCCGGAAACGATGGCCGGATCGTTGCCCAAGGGCCGGGCCAGTCGGTTCATCACCGCGACCGCGTCGTCTTCGTCGACGGTCATGAAGGCGTCGCCGACGCGGGCCAGCACCCGCCAGGCGATCAGGGACGGCTCGGCGCATTCCAGCATCGCCATCACCGTCGACCGCTGAGGCGCGATCGTTACGGGACGGCCGGCCTCCACCGAGGCGCAGACGCAAGCCGAGCGCCTCGGCTCGACCACCACGGCCTTCGGCCGCCGCTCGCCGAGCAGAATTGCCATATAGCCCGCAAGCGCCGCCGCAAAACCGCCGACGCCGGCCTGCAGGAAGACGTGCGTCGGCGGTTCGGCCATGTGCCGCAGCGCCTCGCGCACGATCACCGTGTAGCCCTGCATGACAAGCCCCGGAATGCGCTCGTAGCCGCGCCAGGAGGTGTTGGAGACGATCTTCCAGCCGCGCTCGGCGCCGACCCGGGCGACCTCGCGGACCGCATGATCATAACCGCCCTCGACCTGCACGATCTCGGCGCCGAAGCGGGCGATGGCCGCCACGCGCTCGGCGCTGACGCCGGCATGGACGTAGATGACCGAACGCGCGCCAACGAGGCCCGCCCCCTGCGCGACCGATCGGCCGTGGTTGCCATCGGTGGCGCAGCAGAAGGTCATCTGGGCGGCGATAGCGCGCAGCTTCGGATCGTTAATTTCGCAGATATCGACTTCGCGACCGAAGCGCTTGCCGGCCTCTTCCAGCACCAGCCGCATGACGGCATAGGCGCCGCCCAGCGCCTTGAAGCTGCCAAGGCCAAGACGCTGGCCCTCGTCCTTGACGTGCAGTGCTGCGATGCCGAGGCCATTGGCGAGCGCCGGCAAGGCATAGAGAGGCGTTTCGGCATGGTCGTCGCGCGCCCTGAGATAATGCTCGGCCCGGTCGGCGCCCGCCAGGCCGAGGGCCTCGGCGTCGGCCGGCACCAGCGGCTGGTTGTGTTCGGGGCGCTGGTTGATGAGCAGCATGCTATTCTTTCTTCGATACACTGAACTTTTTTGACGCGCGCGAGAATCGCGCTCCCTAATCTGGCTAGTGATTGAAGTTTGTTTCGATCAGATGTCGCCGGATTCCCGCCTTGGTGGCACGCAACGTTTCGAAATGACTATTTTTGGTGGTGCTTCGCCTGGTAGCACCTGCCGTCGACAACCATAACGTTTGGTTCCGCGATCAGTCGGCTGCCAGCCGGGCGGCGACGCCAAGCAGGACATTGGCGCCCGCAACCAGTTCGTCGGCGGCGGTGAACTCGTCCGGGCTGTGGCTGATGCCGCCCCGGCTCGGCACGAAGATCATCGCGGACGGCGCAATGCGAGCAATCATCTGCGCGTCGTGCCCCGCGCCCGACGTCATGCGCCGGCACGAAAGGCCGGCGACTTTGGCGCCATCCTCGATCAGCGAGACGATGCCGGCATCGAACGTCACCGGCTCGAAGCGCGCCAGGCTTTCGGCGTGGATGGTGACGCCGGCGCTTGCAGCAAGGTCGTCGAGGAAGGCGGCGAGCGCCGCTTCCGCTTCGCGAAGATGCATTTCGTTCGGATCGCGAAGGTCGATGGTGAAGATTGCCCGCGACGGGATGACGTTGATGGCGTTTGGCTCGAAAGCGATGGTGCCGACGGTGGCGACCGTCGGCGTCGGCGAGGCGCTGGCCCGCTCCGCGAGGAAGCTGATCACACGCGCGGCGGCGACGCCGGCATCCTGGCGCATCGACATCGGCGTGGTGCCGGCATGGTTGGCCACGCCGTCGATGGTTATGCGCTGCCAGGAAATGCCCTGCAGGTTTTCGACTGCGCCGATGGCGATGCCCTCGCGCTCCAGCACCGGTCCCTGTTCGACATGCAGCTCGACATAGACATGCGGCTTGAGGAAGCCGGGCTGATGTCGGCCGGCATAGCCGATGCGCTCCAACTCCTTGCCCAGCACCGAGCCGTCGGTGCCGATCGAGGCCAGCGCCTCTTCGATATCCCGGCCGCCGGCAAAGACCAGCGAGCCCATCATATCAGGCGAATAGCGCACGCCCTCCTCATTGGTGAAGGCGGCGACCACAAGCGGGCGCGCCGGCGCGAATCCTGCCTCCTTCAGGCTCTCGATCGCTTCGAGGCCGGCAAGCACGCCGTAGCAGCCGTCATAGATGCCGGCGTCGATCACCGTGTCGATGTGCGAGCCGAGCATCACCGCTTCCTGGCCTGCCTCGGCGTCGCCCTGCCAGATGCCGAAGATGTTGCCCATGCGATCGATCGCGACGTCGAGCCCTGCCTCTTCCAGCCAACCGACAAGGCGGTCGCGGCCAAGCTTGTCCATGTCGGAGGCGGCGACGCGGACGAGCCGGCCCTGCGTATCGCGACCGAGGCTGCCGAGCTCCTCGATACGGCCAAGCAGGCGGTCGGCATTGATCGTCAGATTGCTCATGCCGGCTGCCTCGCCAGCGCAACCTCGTCCGGCGCCATCCCGACCAGCTCGGCATAGCGGCCGGGGTCGGTCGCGCCTTCGGAGTTGATGATGAGCACGCGCGACTGGGCATCGAGGCCGAGAGCCCCGCGCATCTTCTTGTCGCCGGCAGCGCGGATCAGCCCGGCGA
>NZ_RZSF01000472.1:0-3849 GCF_004023325.1 Mesorhizobium sp. M1A.F.Ca.ET.072.01.1.1
GTTCAGGGGCTGAACCGCGTCTGGACCGGCATGCTCGCCGGCTCGCTCGACAGGCTCTATCTCACCACCGGCCTCGACTTCACCACCGCACGGGTGAGCGATCTCTATCTCAACGCCGTTCCGATAGAACTCGACTTTAACGGATCGGGACTCAGCTTGGGCTTCGATCCCGATCGCCACGTCCCCGTACTACACGTCCATCTGCGCCAGGATCACGACGCGGCGCTGCCGCTCACGCTGATGCGATTCGAATTTCTGATGCGCGTGGCGCACGGCGCCCTGCCCTCGAGCTTCTCGAAAGAATGCTATGAGGATATCATCTCCTTCAAGACCCGCGTCCTTTCCGACTTCTACCGGATCAACGAGGGTCGTTCGGTGCCGTTGTCGATCCTGAGTACAGGCGCAGATGGTGCGCTCGCGACGCGGCAGCTTGGGATCCGGCTATGAATTTGCTGGCGCAAAGCAATCGGGCCGAAGTTGCTACTGCATCGGGCGCTCCTGGACAAAGTACCGTTTGGGTGGAGGAAGCCCTGTTCGGCCATCGCTTGTGGCCCCGCCAGACGCCTTGGCTGCTGTTCCTCGAATTTTTGAACGTGGCGGAGGCCTTTCATCGCATGGATGCCGACGCCGCCTTTTCGCCGCGCGCGCCCGACACGCTCCACCCCTACAAGATGCGCTTCCGCTTGGGCTTGCGCGCCATCCTATTCAGCAATGACGAAATGGAGCGGATCGCAGCGGCATCCGACGACAGCGAGAGCCAGTGGCGCGAATGGCTCGAAACGATGCAGGGCCTGAGCGCGGGTACCGACTTCGGCTACCTGCGCGACCGCTTCAGCAGCTTTCGCGATTTCGCCGAACTGGTGGGTCTAGTGCGTCAGACCACACTCGAGAACGAATCGAACCGCCGCAGTTCGTCGCGCTTCATCTTCCCGTTCGGCGTGGACGCGCTCTTCAGTGACGCCACATACAATGAGAAGACCGGCGCGATCACCGCCGACTTCAATAATTTTGGCCGCACCGGCGAAATCCTTTACATGATGGCGAGCCGCGCCGAGCGCGGCGCCGAGCTCCGCGCGCCGTTCGCGGCGCTGTTCGATATCCAGCAGCCCAAGAACCGGCTGATCGCGCGGCTTTCCGCACCGGGCGACGATGATCCCAACCGTGACCAGAAAGGCGAGACCTATCTCCCCTACCGGCAACATCCCGCGTTCAATCGGTTGGCGGAGGACTGGCTCGCGATCTTCGCGCTCGGCCTTCCCGCGCAGGACGCATTTGCGCATCTCGTCCCGATTGGGGCGTTCCATGTGGTCCTTTATCAGCTCGAGACCGCGGCGGCGCTGGCGGGCCGTGCCGTGCGGCCGCCGCTGGTATGCGAACTCATCGCGCTGAAGCGCGAATTCGTGCGCCAGCGCTCGATCGTCTCCTACCAGGACAATGACAGCCTGACACTGCGCGCGCTCGACGGGGCGATCGACAGGTTTGAGAAGGAACCGGAATGGATGGCGCTGCTGAGCGACGAGGTCTCCGATCAGGAACGTGCCGATCGCGCCGCGGACCTGATCGAAGCACGCTTCCATTATCGCGAGAAGGCCGGCCGCGGCACCGCGCCGCACGACCTCATCGCCAATCTGCGCCGCGAAGTGGAAGAAAAGCACGAGGTGGGCGCCGGCCGGGTCCACAGCAGCTATGCGCGGCAGATCGGTCTTGCCTCGTCGCGCGGTACCAATCGCACACGCTACGCGCCCAATGATTCGCTGCTCAAGACGCTCGTCATTACCCGCGTTGCTCAGCGCCTCGAATTCAAACGTTTTCTCGCGGACCTCCACGAACATTATGGCCTCGTATTCGGTGAGACCGAAGCACGCGCCGCGCTAGACCCGGTAGAATTCGACGCCGCGGCGTTCGAACGCAACCGTGCTCGGCTTGAGGCGCGGCTCGCCAGTATGGGGCTGTTGCAGCGGCTGTCGGACGGCTGCGCCTATGTCGTAAATCCCTTCTCGGTGGAGCGCTGACGTGATCGATGGTCTGACCCTCATCGGCCGCGTGGGTCGCGACATCATCCGCACAGGAATCGATCGCGCGCTGCAGGATCGCGGCACCGCGCGCTACGTTCTCTACGGCATCGAGCCCGGCGCGATGGCGGCGATCGTCCTTGCCATCCAGGAGGACAAGGGCCTTTGCCAGCGGCTCGACATTTGTCTCCCGGCTTATGCCTTTGCCGATATCAAGGGCATCGCGCCCGAGCATCTCACCGAGATTAACACCACCGATCTGCGCCACGCCGAATGCGACAAGGAAGCGCGGCTGCTCGCGCTGCTTGATGAATCGCAGGCACAGTCTCTTTCGCAGGTGGAGCCAATCGATGCGGGTGCCCTGCTTTCGCTCGATCATCTCGACCTCTGGTTTGGCCATAGCGGCGCAGCCGCCGAGATTCTCGACGACGATCGCGCGATACAATGGCGTGCCGCAATTAAAGCGCTGGTGGAGCTCGACCGCGTATCGATGCGCCAGCTGGCTGACTATCTCGTGGCCGTGGCGGCCAATCTCCGCGCCGGCACCCCCTTGCCTGCAGCGCTCGGTACCGCGCTCCCCAAATTGCATCTTCCACGCTTCGACCAACTGTTCGACGATATTTCGCCGGCGCGACGCGGCCATTATTCGCAGTGGCGCGCGCGCTTCGTCGCGCATTGGAAGCGCGATTGCTACCTTTACAAGCGCGACCAAAGCCAGACCCCTTTTTCCACCACGCGGCTGCGCGAGAAGCTCGACGGCATGGCCTCGATCCTGCCCGGCGACGTCTATGCTGTGCTCGCCGCCTATATCGATGCGCCGCCGGGCATTGGTCCTGCGTCCTTCGCTCCATTCGAGCTCGACTGGCCCGAGGTCCGGCCGTTCTTCGAGGAAGCGCAGCGTGCCGACGCCAAGTCGATCGGCACCGAGACCCGTGCCTTCTACAAGCTCGCGCGTGAAGATCGGCTAACCCAAAACGAGTGGCGTTATCTTGACGAGCTCGCCGATGAGCGCGGACGGAACCCCAGCAAGGATGAGCGCGACGAGGACTTCTACAGCGACCACATTGTCGAGATCCGTCAGGAGCCGAGGCTCGCAGCCTTGTGGGACCGCTTCATTTTTGGCCCTGAAGTCCCCTGCACTGACATTATCGAGGGGCTGCTCCAATGCGTGCGCCGACTCTATCGCCCGGCCGCCCCCGGCCGGCAGACGCTCGTTGTTGAAGCGGTGGAGGACGAGAAGCGAGCCTTTCTTTCGCTCAATGAGGATGTCTGTGCGATGTTCGCCGCGCGCTATCGCGGGCTCGAAGCTGCGCTCGAAGGCTTGGTGAGCTTTAAGCGCGTGCTCGCGTTTCGCCATGACAGTTTCGCCGAGGAGATCGCCGGCCGACGGCGTGGCGCGCAGAGCACCGCGCGCAAGGCCCGGCAGCTGCGTTTCAAAGTGCGCGTGGAGGAAGAAGGCAGCAGCGGCGCCTCAGTCCGGCTGGTATGGGAAGGATCGCTCGACGCAGTGGGTGTCGGCCTTGCGAGCGACCTCGAGCGCCTACAGGACAACAGGGCGCGCACGGCGCTCGTGCGGTGCTCGGCCGGCTATCGCCATCGCGCCCGCGCCAGCCAAGTCGGGATCAATCTGCGCGACCTCTCGGGGCTTGACCCGGCTGCCCAACGCAATCGCGGGTCGTTCGTGCCGGCGAGTTCGCGCTGTGAATCGCTTGCGCTGAACTGGCGCCGGGCGCTCGGCGAGCGCGCCTTCATAGGCTTTTTCAAAGGCGTCGAACGCGCTGGCGAGCTGGTCGGCGGCGTCCATCTCGAGCACACCGGCTTTGCGCGCCTCGCCGAC
>NZ_RZSF01000473.1:0-3834 GCF_004023325.1 Mesorhizobium sp. M1A.F.Ca.ET.072.01.1.1
GGATAATGTCGTGCTGGCGCCCAGCAACGCCTTCAGCCTGTCGCACTCCGCCGGCCGCTTCATGCGTTTCAACGTCGCCCAATGCGCCGATGAGCGCAACTTCAGAGTGCTTGAAAGGGCAATGGCCGCGTCCCGCCGCAAAGGCGCGTCGCAGCCCGGCAGCGGCAGAGCTTAGGCGCCTGCCCGCTTGCGGCGCTCATACATCATCACCAGCGTCTCGGCAGTCAGCGCCGGCTTCTGCTCGCCCTCGATCTCGACGGTATTCGCGGCCTTCATCAGATATTGGCCGGGGCCTCGGTCTTCCATGGTGAGCAGCGTCGTGCGCAGCCGGATACGTGCGCCGGACTTCACCGGCGCCAGGAAGCGCACTTTGTCGAAGCCATAGTTGAAGGCGGCTTGCGTGTTTTCCGGCACGATGCCCATTTCCAGCGCCAGCGCGCCGATGATCGACAGCGTCAGATAGCCATGCGCGATCGTAGTGCGGAACGGGCTCTGCCGCTTCGCGCGCTCCGGATCGACATGTATCCACTGGTGGTCGCCCGTGCATTGGGCGAACTGGTCGATGCGCTGCTGGTCGACCGTCGTCCAGTCCGACACGCCGATCTCCTGGCCGGCCATTGTCCGCAACTGTTCGAAGGTCGGCGGCGTCCTCGGCCGATTTTCCGTCATTCCTGCTTTCCTGCTGGCTTCTGCCAATCTCCCGACCATGAACCGGCGGCTCCTGTCAATTCGCGGCGCCTCGATTTCACCCTCAGAGTTGACGGTTTTACGGCAAGCCGCGAACGCGCAGCCGCACGCGCCGATTGCTCAGCCGCCTGAACCCGATCCGGAAAACCCGAATAGGCGTCCTGGATTGCTCACTTCCCGTCGTAGCCGGCCCGGATTTCCGCCATCGCGTCCTTGATCCTGTCGCGCAGGATTTCGACCGATTCGGTGCCGGATTTCCGAACCAGGTCGGCGACCTCGCCGGCATTCTTCAGCGTTGTCTCGAAGGATTTCCTGGCGAAATCCACCTGCTTCGTCATCAACTCCTGCGGATTGCCCGGAGGCTGGTAGTTGCGTGCCATCCGGGTAATTTCGCCGAGCGCCTCCTGCACCATTTCGTGCTGTCTCGACAGAATGGATGACGCGCCGGCGGCGCTTGCCCGGGCCGACTTCTCCAGAGCCTCGAGATTCCTGCGGTAGTGATCGAGGATCGCCTGGATGTCGACCTTCGGCAGCTTCAAGTCGCGGCCGAACCTGCTGAAGATGTCCAGAAACGAGTCGGATTCCGGTTGTCTTGCCATGTCGTCGCCTCCCGATCTGCCGCTCTTACAGCGCCCACTAGGGAGAATAGTGCGCGCCCGGTCCGCGTCAATTGAGGAGAAGCAGCCGCTCCGCCGTATAGAGTGCCAAGCCGGCCAGACCGCCGATCACCATGCCGTTGAAGCGGATATACTGCAGGTCCTTGCCGATATTGATCTCGATCAGCCGCGTCAGCTGGGCCAGATCCCAGCGCTTGACCTGATCGGCGATGAATTTCGACACGCCGCTCTTCTGGCTTTCGACGAAGGAGGCGAGCGCCACAACAAAACCCTGGTTCATGTCGGCCCTGATCTGGGCATCGTCGGCCAAATGTCGTCCGACCTCGACGAACAGGTTGGCGAGGTGCTCGCGAATCGTCGAATTGGCCGCGTTGGCGTCCTGCTCGATGAACAAGCGCAGGCTTGCCCAAGTGTCGCCGGCGAGAGCCCTGACTTCCGGACGGCCCAGGAAATCGCGCTTCAGCTTTTCGGCGCGCCTTGCATATTGCTTCGAGGTCCTGAGCCGCTCGACGAAGCGAAGTACGAAACGGTCGAACTCGGCGCGCGCCGGATGATCGGGATCGGCCCGCACCTCCTCCAGCAGCAACCCGGCGGAAGCGACAATCTTCTTGAGCAGATAGGCGTCGGCGCGAAACAGGTTGAACAGCGACGGCAGTTCCTCACGGATCTTTTCGCGCATCGTCGCCAGCGCCTTCTCGTCGTTCAGGAAGCGCCCGACCACCCTGGTGAACTCGTCGAACAGTTTCTGGTGGCGCCGGTCGTCGGTGAGCGCCGACAACAGCTCCGCGGCTAAAGGCGCCAGCGGCACTTTTTCGATCTGCTCCAGCAAGCGGCTGGTGACGAAGTCGCGCAGCCCGGACTGCTCCACGGCGGTCAGCGTCTGCGGCACCAGGCGGGCGACGAATCGCGACAGGTCGGCGGCGCGTTCGGCGTCGGCCAACCAGTCGGCGACGAGGGCCGCAAAGTCGACCTCGGCGAGCTTTTCCCGCACGGGCTCCGGCGCAAGGAAATTGGCCTCGATGAACCGGCCGAGATTGTCGGCGATGCGGTGCTGGTTCTCGGGAATGATGGCCGTGTGCGGGATCGGCAGGTCGAGCGGGCGCCTGAACAACGCCACGACCGCATACCAGTCGGCCAGCCCGCCAATGATCGCTGCCTCGGCGAACGCGGCAACAAAGCCGAGCCACGGATGGGTGACCTCCAACGACTTGGCGAGCGCGAAGACAAGGATGCATAGGCCAAGCGCTGCGGCGGCGACGAACTTGGTCCGCCGCAATGCCGAGAGCTTTGCCTGCGCATCGGCGTCGAATCGAACCGGCGCGAGGGCCTGAGCTGATTGTGACATGGAAAGGTCTTCCCTATTGCACCCGGACTTATCTAGGGCCTGCGCCGGGGAAACGCTCGCTCAAAGCGCATTGCGGTGCGATGCGGCGGACACGCACAAAAAGTTGACAAGATTATTCAGCTATCTAGCGGTCCAGTCTGGAATTGTTCCAAACTATGGGCCATATTCGGCCCAAGCTCATTTCGCGAGGATCACCATGCGGCTCACGCGCCAGACGAACTATGCGATGCGCATACTGATGTATTGCGCCGCGAACAGCGACCGGCTGAGCCGCATCCCCGAGATCGCCACCGCCTATTCGGTTTCGGAGCTGTTTTTGTTCAAGATCCTGCAGCCGCTGGTCGAGGCCGGCCTGGTTGAGACGGTGCGTGGCCGCAATGGCGGCGTCAGGCTCGGCCGCCCGGCAGAGCAGATCAGCCTGTTCGACGTCGTGCGCGTCACCGAAGAGAGCTTCGCCATGGCCGAGTGCTTCGAGAACGACGCCGCCGAATGCCCG
Organism: Mesorhizobium sp. M1A.F.Ca.ET.072.01.1.1; assembly: GCF_004023325.1. Classification (NCBI taxonomy): domain Bacteria; kingdom Pseudomonadati; phylum Pseudomonadota; class Alphaproteobacteria; order Hyphomicrobiales; family Phyllobacteriaceae; genus Mesorhizobium; species Mesorhizobium sp. M1A.F.Ca.ET.072.01.1.1. The sequence continues at coordinate 3,146 of NZ_RZSF01000473.1, forward strand.
CTGGTCGACAGTTGCGCCTTGAATTCGGCGCTGCGCGAAGCGCTCAACGCCTTCTTCGCCGTGCTCTCCCGCTACACGATCGCCGACCTCGTCGCGGCGCGCCCGAATGTGCGCCACCTGCTTGGCATCGACCTCCTGGAGCAGCGCGCCCCGGCCGCCTAAGCTGCCGATTGCGGCAACACGAACGGAACGCTTCCAGCAGGCAGTGCGCCGACCTTGAGCCGACAGTCGAACACCTTTTCGATCAGCTCGTCATTGAGCACGTCTTGCGGCGAGCCGACGGCTGCCAGCTGGCCGCGAGAGAGCACGAAAATCCGGTCGGCATACATGGCCGTCAGATTGAGGTCGTGCAGGATCGCCACCACGCCGCCGCCGCGCCGCGCGAAATCGCGCGCAATATTCATGATGATGAGTTGGTGCTTGACGTCGAGGCTGGAGACAGGCTCGTCCAGGAAAAGGTAGCGCGGCCTGCCCTCGAGAACCGGCGCCCAGACCTGGCAAAGCACACGGGCAAGCTGGACGCGCTGCTGCTCGCCGCCTGAAAGCTCCTGGTAGAAGCGGCCGGCAAAGCCGTCGAGATCGACACGCGCCAGCGCCCGCTCGGGCAAGCGCGCATCCTCGCCGGGCAGCACCCCGGAACGCCCGCCGATCAGGCCGAGACGAACGACCTCTAGCACCGTGAAGGGAAA
>NZ_RZSF01000474.1:0-3824 GCF_004023325.1 Mesorhizobium sp. M1A.F.Ca.ET.072.01.1.1
CGCAATCTCGCCGCCAAGGTGCCGGAAGACCGCTGGCCCGAGTTCAAGGTCCGCGCCACCGCCGCCTATCAGGCCCCCTCGCGCGCCATTGCCCGCGATCTCGCCGCCGGTCTGGTGAAGGACTACGAGGCCGAGCTGCCGAGCGCGGTCGCCTGCTTCATGGACGACTTCGAAGCGGCAATCGCGCATCTGAGAATGCCGATCACTCACCGCCGCGCCATCAGAACCACGAATCTTCTGGAACGTCTGTTCGTCGAGGAGCGGCGCAGGCTAAAGATCATTCCCAATGCCTTCGGCGAGAAGCCCGCTCTCAAGCTCATGTTCGGCGCCATGATCCGAGCTGCCGAGCGGTGGCGGGCAATCAGGATCACCGACTTCGAGCGCCGCCAGATGACCGCCGTCAGGCAGGAACTCGATCAGGAATACGAGGCCCGAAACGGCCTCAACAAGAATGCCGCGGCAAAGGAGCCCCGCCAGAATTTATCCAGCAGTTCCCGGACTTGACCCTACGGCTCGGGCCAGCTGGCCTCCTAGGCGGCGCCGGCCTCCAAGGCCAACCTATAGCGGTCTCAAGTAACGCCTCCGACGCCTGCTGTCGGGTTTGTCAGGTACGCGACACGCGATGTTGGGTCGGCTTGCATCTGCATTCTCTCATGTAAACCATTGATCAGTATAAAGACAATTTCATCTGCGGTTCTTTCACCGCAGTTGGCACGATTTTTGAAACCGTTGGTCGTAAGGAGGCAGGAGCTGTGCGCAAACATTCATGTCGGATGGCACCTGGCAACTGGCAGCTGGTCCGAGATCACGGCGACGTCGCTAAGACGTTTGACGGTATTACAGAACTAGACGCGACAAGGAGAAACGCACGGCGCTGGAGAATTCACGATGATGAGGCCTTTTGTTGCCCAAGACGCCTTTCGCGAACAGTGCGGCATCGCATCATATTTCACAACAGCCTGGAAATGCAGCCGCCAACCACGGGATATCGTTTTGAAACGATTCGAAGCAACCCTCGTAGTGACTTTATTGCTATGGTCACTCGACACACCCTTGCTTGGGTGTGCCGCTCAACCGCTCAAGATCGACGTCGCGGTGATTACGTCGTTGACGCCTCTTTGCCGGCACGGCATGGCAAGCATCCTCCAAAAGCATCCCAAAGCGACCAAGCGATATTGGCCGGAATATCGAACCCATTTACGTCGCTCTTCGGCCTATCTTAGGTTCTGGTCTTAGGTTCTGGCCGAGTTCTGCAGCCGATGCGACCCGACGAGAACACCACCCACAAGGAAAAGCCTTTCAAACTAGTATCGTATCTCTTATTTTACTAACGGCCGCTGTCAATATGCTTTTCGTTTGTTGAACCTTGGATAAGACCGCTCCCAGGTCAACCGTGCATCGCGCCACCAAAAATTCACCCGCAGATAAGTATTCGAATTGGAGTTTCTAGCATGATCGCAACGACGGGTATACGAAATAGCGACTGGGATGATTGGCGTTGGCAACTCGCTAACAGCGTCACCACATTCAAAGGGCTGAAGGATTATATAAGCATTACGCCGGACGAAGAGGAAGCTTTCCACAGGGTAGGTGAGCGATATGTTTTCCGCGTGACACCTTATTACCTCTCGCTGATGGATAAGAACGACCCGAGCGACCCGGTTCGCCTACAGGCTATTCCAAACATAAAGGAGCTTGACGATGTCTTCCATATTGATCAACTCCCTTCATTCTACCAATCGGAAGTTGGTTCCGAAAACCCTCTTTGGAAGGAGGGACAGACTGACGTGAGTTGCATCATTCACAGATATCCGGATCGCGTACTTTTCCATATTGCCAACTTGTGTGCTACCTACTGCAGACACTGCTCGCGCAAGGTTCATTCGGGCCGGGGCTCAATGGTTAGCGATCAAACTCTGATCGACAGAGGCATAGCGTACATTGCCGAGCGACCCGAGATTCGGGATGTATTGTTAAGCGGGGGCGACCCGCTGACGACAGGGGACAACAAGATAGAGTACGTACTGTCACGCCTCAGGCAACTTGAGCACGTTCAGATTATCCGGATAGGCACCCGAACTCCTGTGACCATGCCACAGCGGATCACGTCCGAATTCTGCCAGATGATCAGAAAGTACCATCCCATCTGGCTCAATACTCACTTCAATCACCCCAATGAGGTGACTCCTGAAGCGAAGCTTGCCGTCGAACGGTTGCTTGAAGCAGGCGTTCCGGTCGGGAATCAGTCCGTGCTCCTCAGAGGAATTAACGACACGGTAGAGGTTATGAAAGAATTGGTCCACAAACTCCTTATGGCACGTGTGAGACCGTACTATCTGTACCATGCGGACTTGGTGCGGGGCGCTGAGCACTTCAGAACATCAATTGCTACTGGGATGCACATTATTGAGAATTTGCGCGGGCACACCACCGGCTTTGCCGTGCCGCAATATGTAATCTGCACGCCGCTCGGCAAAACGCCGCTCAATCCCGACTACCTAATAGGATCTGGGCCCGGATATATCGTCCTCCGCAACTACGAATGGAGAACTTGGAAAGATCCGGACAGACTCGATCCGATGTGAGCGCTGATTCCACTTCGAGGCATGGTTGTCGAGAATCAGAAAGCGACGCGGCTGCTCTCAAAGCCTATAGCATTCTTGACAAGCTGGTTTAACCGATCACTCCACGTCACTTCCAGGCAATTGTGGATAGCCACGACGGCGACGCCTACGACCTGACCTATGTGCAGTTAAGCGGCGCTGACAGCCTGCTGCTTGGAGGAGACGGTGAGATCCGCCGCACGATCACCATCGGGACGGGCGCCACCTACGTGTTTGACAATGGCATTGCCATTACGGCGGTGGGCGGCGATCGCCAGGGCCAGAGCCTCCTCGTCACCCGGCCAAGTCCAACATGGGTGGGTTGGAGGTGCTGCACAAATGCTCTATCAAGATCGCAAGGTGACGATGCCAAGGTGCCAAGGTGTTCAATTGCGAGAGGAAAATGGAGCAAGAGCAATTACAGAGACGCTGCCAATAGTCGCCGCCTCAGCGCCGTTTGCGTCGGGTGGCGGGGCCTACGCCAACGTGGGCCTGAAAGGCCCGTGAGAAATGGCTGCGGTTGCGAAAGCCAGTGGCAAGCGCCACCTCGATGAGCGGGAGGTCCGACTGTTGCAGAATCTCGTCGGCCTTCTCCAGTCGCAGAGAGCGATAGAACTGCATCACGCTTTGTCCCAGCTGTTTCTTTGCCAGCCGCTCCAATTGCCGCTCCCCCATGCCGCTCAGAAGGGCCAAATCCTCCAGCTTCAGCGGGTCGGCGATGTGGCTCGTCATTAGCTCGACTATGGCGACCAGGGCGGGATGGTGAAGATCGTATTTGAGCATCGGGTCCGCCTGCTGCGGGGCCTCGGCCTGCCGGATGCCCGTGTGAATGAACCAGTCGCTCACCGCGCGCGCCAGTTTCACACCATGATCTGAAGCGATCAGCGCGTGCGTCATATCCAGCGGGGCCATGCCGCCCGCGCAGGTGAACCGGTCTCGATCTATGACGAACAGCCGCCGTTCGATGAGCGCGTCGGGATACATCTCGCGCATTGCATCGATGTGTTGCCAGTGGATCGTGAACCTGCGTGACGACATGACACCGGCCGCAGCCAGGATTGCCGCCCCGCCTGAGATTCCTCCCAGTGGCACCCCCGAACGGGCAAGACGGCGCACCCAGCCCAGAATCCTGTCGTCGCGAAAGGTCAGCGGATTGCCGCCCGCCACGACAAACAGAATGTCGAAATCAGTGCCTGCTTCTGAAACAGGCACTGTTTCGAA
>NZ_RZSF01000475.1:0-3823 GCF_004023325.1 Mesorhizobium sp. M1A.F.Ca.ET.072.01.1.1
GGCCAATAGGCCGGCCAGCAGCAGTTTCGACTTGATCATGACGAACTCCCGAACGTGACTGGCGGCGCTACGCTCGCCCAAGAGAAAAACCGGCGCCGACTTTAGCTTTCCGCAAGCGCCTTGCAAGCCGATCCGCTGCATCGATGAGCGCCAAAGCGGATTCCCATGCTCTGATCGGCACGCTTCCCGAACCCAGCCTGCGACGGACCATCCCGCGGAATCCGCGACCGCTTCGCGCAACCCGGCGACCAGCCGGGTCGGCGTGCCATGCAGGGCTTTCAGCTCGGCGCGTTCCGGCGGCATGCTGCAGGCAAGCGCCGCTTGCACATCCAAACGAAAAAGGCGGCCGAAGCCGCCTTTCCAAAACAATCTGCGGAAGCGCCTTATTCGGCCGACGCAGACTCCGCAGCCTTCTTCTCGGCGGCGTCCTGCGCGGCTTTCTCCGCAGCCAGCGCCTCGGCGGCGGCGACCTTCTCGGCCTCGATGCGGGCGCGTTCGGCGTTCAGCGCATCACGCTCTTCATCGTTCAGCTTGCGGGCGCGCACGCCGGTGTTTTCCGAAATGCGGGCCGACTTGCCCCGACGGTCGCGCAGGTAATAGAGCTTGGCGCGGCGCACCTTGCCGCGCCGCACGATCTCGACGCCTTCGACCATCGGCGAGTAGACCGGGAACACGCGCTCGACGCCTTCGCCGTAGGAAATCTTGCGGACGGTGAAATTCTCCTGGAAGCCGGAGCCGGAACGGGCGATGACGACGCCCTCATAAGCCTGGACGCGGGTGCGGCTGCCTTCGGTGACGCGCACCTGGACGCGCACGGTGTCGCCAGGCTGGAATTCGGGCAGCTTGCGCTTGGCTTCGATCTTGGCGGCCTGCTCGGCCTCGAGCTGACGGATGAGATCCATCTCAAATATCCACTTCTTGTTCTTCCGACAGCCAGAGCGTCCTCGACTTGCCTTGCAGTTCCAACGACCGCTCGGCTATGTCCTTTGCCCAGACATTCAAATCGGGGGCATCGGACAGGGACGGCTACACCGCCATTTGTTGACGGGTCCGGAAGATCGTTCTTCCGGTTCGGGCGGCGACATACAGCTATTTCGGCGCTTTGTCACGCCTTTGACGCCTAATTTTTGAAAACTATGGCCTCATCATATTGCCGCCGTGCCGGGTTGCGCGCGCCATGCAAGCTTTCTAAGTCGGAGAAAGCTATTTCCCAGGCCTCGCTCGATGACATTCTTCGATGCCGTCCTGCTCTTCTTCGCGGGCTTTGTCTCGGGCGCGGTGAACGCCGTCGCCGGCGGGGGCACTTTCGTCACCTTCGGTGCCATGACGCTGGTCGGCCTGCCGCCGATCGTTGCCAACGCAACGTCCTCGGTGACACAGTTTCCGGGCTACATCACCTCGACGCTCGCCTATCTCGACGACATCAGACATTTCTGGCGCCAGGCGCTTGTGCTCTGCGTGATATCCGGCTTCGGCGCGCTGGCCGGTTCGCTCATTCTGCTGGCGCTCTCCAACACGTCCTTCCGTGCGCTTGTGCCCTGGCTGCTGATCGCCGCGACCGCCCTGTTCGCGGCCGGTCCGTGGCTGAAGCCGGCGGCCGGACCGGAGCACCAAGCCTCGCTCGGCTCGCTCGCGGGGTCGCTGGCGCAGTTCCTGACCTCGGTCTATGGCGGTTTCTTCGGCGCCGGCATGGGCGTGATGATGCTTGCCACCCTCGGCCTGACGCAGGCCGGCGACTACCACAAGCTCAATGCGTTGAAGAACATGCTGGCGGTGGTCATCGCGGCGATCGCCATCCTGGTTTTCGTTTCGGGCGGCGTCGTCGCCTGGCCGCAGGCGATCATCATGATCCCCGGCGGGGCGCTGGGCGGCTATGCCGGGGTGTGGATCGCCAGGCGCGTGCCGCAAGGCGTCGTGCGCGGCTTCGTCGTCGGCGTCGGCCTGTTTCTGGCCTTTTATTACTTCACCAACGGCTGAGCACCCGCCAGCAGATCGGGCCGGCGCTCCCGCGTCAGCTTCTCCGCCTCGGCACGACGCCACGCGGCGATCTTCTTGTGATTGCCGGAGGTCAGCACTTCGGGGATTTGCCTGCCCTCGAATTCCTGCGGCCGTGTGTAATGCGGGTGCTCGAGCAGGCCGTTCTCAAAGCTTTCTTCCTCGCCTGAGACGGCGTTGCCCATCACCCCGGGCAGCAGCCGCACCACCGCATCGAGCAGCACCAGCGCGGCCGGCTCGCCGCCCGACAGGATGAAATCGCCGATCGAGACTTCCTCCAGGCCGCGCGCCTCGATCAGCCGCTGGTCGACGCCCTCGAAGCGGCCGCACAGGATGACGGCACCCGGCCCGGCGGCGAGCTCGCGCACCCGGGCCTGCGTCAGCGGTTTTCCACGCGGACTCATCAGCAACCTTGGACGTTCATCGCCCTGCGGCGAAACGTGGTCGATCGCCCTGGCCAGCACGTCGGCGCGCATCACCATGCCGGCGCCGCCGCCGGCCGGCGTATCGTCGACGGTGCGATGCCGGTCAGTGGCGAAGTCGCGGATCTGGATCGCTTCCAGCGACCAGGTGCCGGCTTCCAGTGCCCGGCCGGCAAGCGACAGCCCAAGCGCACCCGGAAACATCTCCGGATAGAGCGTCAGCACCGAGGCGGCAAAGCTCACCGGTTGCCCCCGGCATCCTTCGGCCCGCGCGGCCGCCCCTTCGGGTCGAACCCGGGCTGACCGGGCGCCTCGCTCTCCTCGTCATCGGCCAGCCCCGCCGCCAGCGGATCGACCTGAACGAAGCCGTCGGCGATCGACACATGCGGCACGGCGGCTTGCGTGAACGGGATCAGCACGCCCTTGCGGCCGGCGAGCGTGACGTCGAGTATGTCGCCGCCGCCGAAATTGTGCACGGCGACAATCCTGCCGATGACGCCGGTATCGTCCCTGACCTCCAGGCCGACGAGGTCGGCATGGTAGAACTCGTCCTCCTCACCGTCGTCCGGCAGCACCGAACGGTCGACGAACAGTTCCGTGCCGGCAAGCGCCTCGGCGGTGTTGCGGTCGCCGACACCCTTGAAGCGCACCACCACGACCGTGCCGGCCGGCCGGATGTCGAGGATCTGGAAGGCACGGCCATCCTTGGTATGCAGCGGCCCGTAGTCGGCGAGCGCCAACGGATCGCCGGTGAAGGTCTTTACCCGCAATTCGCCCTTGATGCCGTGTGCGGCGCCGATCACGGCCATCTGTACAGGGTTCTCGAGCTTCGACATCGGCATCACTTCCTTTGCCCTGCTCTAACCCTCTGAAGCCGTCATTTCAATGATCGGCTCTTCACCGCTTCCTAACCTGACTGCCCGAAAATGCCGGCATGCAGGAATTCCTCATCCCGGCAAAACCCGACCTCCAGGCGGCGCGCGAGAGCTGGCTCAAGATGCTCGCGCGCGAGCGCCGGCTGTCGCCGGAAACGGTCGAAGCCTATGAGCGCGACACGCGCCAGTTCCTGCATTTTCTGACCGGGCATTGCGGCGGCCCGCCCGGCATTTCCGATATCGCGGACCTGCGGCCGGCCGACCTGCGCGGCTTCCTCGCCGCGCGCCGCAACGGCGGCGCCGGCGCCCGCACGCTTGGCCGCGGCCTGGCCGGCGTCCGTTCGCTGCTGCGCTTTCTCGAAAAGCGCGGCCTCGTCAACGCGGCGGGCGCGGCCGCCCTGCGCGCGCCGCGCCAGCCGAAATCGCTACCGAAACCGCTGACGGCGAGCGATGCCAAGCAGGTCGTGACTGTCGAGGGCCAACTGGCGGAGGAACCCTGGATCGCCGCCCGCAACGCCGCCGTGCTGACGC
>NZ_RZSF01000476.1:0-3822 GCF_004023325.1 Mesorhizobium sp. M1A.F.Ca.ET.072.01.1.1
CAGCGGCCGAAGACCGGTGCGTGGCGGTCGCGCCGGGCCCCGGGGCGTGCTCTTCCTCGTTGCCCGCATCGTTGCCAAATACGATCCGCACCTGGCCGCCTTCCAGCACCGGTTGCAGGCCGCTGGAGAGGAAAAGATGGTCATCCGCATCGCTCTCGCCAGAAAGCTGCTCGTCATTCTCAATGCAAAAGCACGCGACGCGCGAAGCGAGTTCGCAAATGCAACTTGACACCTCAGATAGTCGCTCATCCGTCGCCTTCGGCGACACCTTCTCCCACAAGGGGAGAAGGAGAAGTCGGCGCAAAATCCCCTTGACCTCAACCTAGCTTGAGCTTGCAAACCGTCTCCGAACCCTGCGAAGCAAGCCTTCCAAGAACGGAGACCGATCGAAATGAGCACTCAAGATCAACGCGCTGGCAGCGTGTTCCGGGTCGACAAATTCGTCGTGCCGGCGGAAGCGCGCGACGAGATCCTCGGCAAGGTAAGGATGACGCACGAATTGCTGCGCCAGCAGGACGGCTTCGTCCAGGACTTCCTGCTCGAGCAGTTCTCCGGCCCCGGCGAATTCAACATCGTCACCATGGTCGAATGGGAAAATCAGGCCGCGGTCGACAACGTCGTGCCGATCGTCAAGGCCGCGCACGAGCGCATCGCCTTCAGCCCTCAGGCAACGATCGCCCGCCTCGGGGTCAAGGCGGATATCGCCAACTACCAGCGCGTGCCGGAGTTATGAGGTGTATCCTTCCGCAGCGGCGCCCGGCCGATACGGGCGTCGCTCATCCTATCAATCAATCGGGCGGGGGCTTTTATCTCCAACGGCTGCTGATATTGTTTCGGCAGCAATAGTTGCGCATTTTACTTTGGATGACGGAAAAGCGTTCGATGTTCGGGTTCTTCTCACGCAAATCCAAAGCAGCTTCCACAAAGAAATTGCTGGCTTCCGAACAAAAAGGAGGCGGCCTATTGATACCCTTGATTATGGTGCCTCGTTCGAAGATTGAAGGGGCTGGTGAACAGCCTTTTCAACTCGTCGTCGCCATTATGCAATTCGCCGTGACGATGATTTCCAAAGGGCTCTATCGCTACCCGGAGATCAACCCCAAGGCGATGCAGGTCTTTGACGCGGATTGGTATTCCTCGGAGGTAAAGAACGGCGGCCATAGTCAATTCATCCATAATGCAGCAGCGAAATCGACACCACGATTGCCAATGCCAGAGCCGGACTCAGCGCGTGTGGGGCAAAAGGACAGCTGGCAACCTTGGAAAAGATGTCGGCTTGGGTTGCCAAACATCCCGACGAAGCGGCGAGACAAACGGGCTTCGAGGGTGGCCGCGACGATTTCCTGGATACGCTCGACGATGCGTTCTACGAAGCGGATGACGCCGTGCCGATGGAGCATTTGCTTGCGCGTTGGATCGCTTCTTGGCCCGATCTGCAGATTGTCGATGATGACGATTACGACGAAGCGATGAATCAACTCGTTATGGCCAACCCCCAGCGCGAAACTAGGCTTCTTCATGAGTCGGTTGGCAACCTGGTCAGCCAGATGTTGAGTCGGCGCGAAGTCGGCGCCGGCCTCGCCTGCGCGAAGATATCTCCATCGGAGATCAAACTGGCGTTCGGCATGGCGAGGATGCTGGATATCGAAGGCGAAAAGCAGTTGGTTTTCCAGCTTCGAACCAGTGCGAAAGAACTCCGGCTCTGTGCCGAAACAAAGGCAAGCGTTGCCGTATATGAACATATCGCACCCGAAGATCCACCAATCGTACGCCCGGGCGAGAACCCGTTGGGAGCGAACGCACCACGGATCGGCGTCCAGCTTGGTCATGCTGAAGGATCGGAGATCGACACGGTTATCGAATTGGCCGAGCAATTCCATGCTCCGGCCGCAGTCGACCTGCTGCTGCGCAAGGCCGGTTTCGACCCTGTGGATGCAGTTGTTTCAGCGAACTCGGTGGTGCAAACGGCGGAAGGGCAGGTCGTCAATTGGGTGGTGTTGGCGTCCAACCGGGCCTTCCTTTTCTTGTCTTCGCCGAATGGCGGTCTGCTCTTGCGGGGCAACGATGACGAAAGGGTCGCCGAGGCTACCATGTCCGAACTCCAAAATCACTTTGATCGCTCCGCTGCCGCCAGGTAGGTATCTGTTCGCTTTTCGCGGTGTTCACCTCCGGTGACACGTCCATCCTCTCCCATTGTTGCGTTGCGGGGAGGGGGGCTTTCGGCTATTGAGGCCGGACCTGAAACAGGGACCGCCCCAAGCCCTATGACGCTTCTCGATACGATCAAGAATACGTTCGTTCCGATCCATCGCGAGGGCTATCCCTTCATCGCCGCCTTCGGCGCGGCCACGCTGTTCCTCGGCTATTTCTCCTCGATCCTGTTCTGGCTCGGGCTGATCCTCACCGGCTGGTGCATCTATTTTTACCGTGACCCAGAGCGCGTCACGCCGGTCGACGACCGGCTGGTAGTCAGTCCGGCCGACGGCGTGGTTTCGGCGGTCGGGCCTGCCGTGCCGCCGCGCGAGCTTGGCCTGGGCACGGGCGAAATGACCCGTATCTCGGTGTTCATGAATGTCTTTTCCTGCCACATCAACCGCGCGCCGGTGCGCGGCAGGATCACGCGCATCGAGCATCGTCCCGGCAAATTCCTCAATGCCGAGCTCGACAAGGCAAGCTCGGAGAACGAGCGCAACGGGCTGGTCATCGACAGTCCCAACGGCACCGTTGCCGCCGTGCAGATCGCCGGCCTTGTGGCGCGCCGCATCGTCTGCTGGGCCGAGCAGGGCGGGTCGATCGGCATCGGCGAGCGTTTTGGCCTGATCCGCTTCGGCTCCCGCGTTGACGTCTTCCTGCCGTCGAACGCCGTGCCGCGCGTCGCCGTCGGCCAGACGGCGGTGGGCGGCGAGACGGTGCTTGCCGAGTTCGGCGGCACCGCCGTCGCCCCGCTGGTCAGGATTTCCTGAGCGGTGGGCGCGCCTTTCAAGAAGTTCGAGGCACACGCCAGCGGCGGCCCTCGCATCCGCGAAATTCCGATGCGCATGGTGCTGCCCAATCTGGTTACCGTTCTTGCGATCTGCGCCGGCCTGTCCGGCATCCGCTTCGCCTTCGAGGACCGTTTCGAGCCGGCCGTCGTCATGGTGCTGCTCGCCGCCTTCCTCGACGGCATCGACGGCCGCTTGGCGCGCATGCTGAAGGCGACCTCGAAATTCGGCGCGCAGATGGATTCGCTGGCCGATATCGTCAATTTCGGCGTCGCGCCCGCGCTGGTGCTCTATGCCTTCCTGCTCGACCGCGCCGGCTCGCCGGGCTGGATCGCGGCGCTCCTGTTCACCATTGCCTGCGGCATGCGGCTCGCCCGCTTCAATGTGCTGGCCGACGACACCGACCAGCCGGCCTGGCAGACCGAGTATTTCGTCGGCGTCCCGGCGCCGGCGGGCGCGGTGCTGGTCATGCTGCCTTGCTATCTCTACTTCCTGCGGCTCGGCCTGGAACCGACCCGGGGGGCGGCCTTCGTTGCCTCTGGCTTCACCGTGCTCGTCGCCTTCCTCTTGGTCAGTCGCCTGCCGGTCTATTCGGGCAAGAGCGTCAAGGTGCCGGGAGACAGAGTGCTTCCGGTCATCCTCGGCGTCGTGCTCTACATCCTGCTGTTGATGGCCTATCCCTGGTACACGCTGACAGCATCGGTCGCCGGCTACCTCGTCTTCCTGCCGTTCTCGGTGCGAGCCTATTCGAAGCGGGCCATGCGCGAAGGCGAGAAGGTGCCGCCTTCGGATATCGGCTGAACCCGCTCGAGAGGCGCGACTTCGAGCCGCCGAGTTCCTT
>NZ_RZSF01000477.1:0-3808 GCF_004023325.1 Mesorhizobium sp. M1A.F.Ca.ET.072.01.1.1
ACCATCCAGCGTCATCGCCACAGCACGGCGGCCATCCACCCGCCGTTGATCGGCGGCGTCGAGACCGGGGCCGGCGCGCCGCAGGCGTCCACGGCGCAGGCGACGGTGGCCGATCGCGTCCTGCTGCAGCCGCCGCCGGCGCGTGCCCGTCCACGCCTGGCCGGCGCGGAGGCCGGGCTCGACATTCTCGTCGCCGAGGACAACGAGGTGAACCAGATGGTGTTCACGCAAATCCTGGGCGAGACCGGATACCAGTTCGAAATCGTCGGCAACGGCCGCAAGGCGCTGGACGCCTTCGGCAGGCTTAACCCGCGCATGATCCTGATGGATGTGTCGATGCCCGAGATGAGCGGCCTGGAGGCGACCGCGGCCATCCGCCGGCTCGAAGCCGAGATAGGCACGCATGTGCCGATCGTCGGCGTCACCGCGCATGCGTTGAAGGGCGACCGCGAGCGCTGCCTGGAAGCCGGCATGGACGATTACCTGCCGAAGCCGATCAGCCCGAAGGCGCTGCTCGAGAAGCTCGAAAGATGGCTCGGGTCGGACGCGGAAGTCCGCCGCAGCGCCGGATAACAGCCTTTCTGCGCGGCCGTTCACGGCGTCGTCGACGAGGCCCGTCATCTGCGTCCAACGCAGACATATGGTGTGATCGCACCATACAAAACGAAGGCCAGGTCAGGACAATGGCTGCTGTCGATTCCGCCCTTCGGTTACGGGCGGGAGCAGCGACCGCCGGCAAGGAACAGCGTCGACTCTACCCCAACGGACCTGTTTTCGGCGATGGCCAGGCCATGATCCGCTCTGGCGCACAGGCAACGCGCTCTCGTCCGGATTTTATTTCCCGGCGGCCGGAGATCCGGCCGCCGGGATAATTTTGATTCAAAAGTCGGACAAGCTACTGATTCCCGCGGCAAACTTCGGCTCGGTCCGCAAATGGCGGCCGCAGGCCCCCCAGGCATCCCTGTTCAGGCGTTACCGGGCTGACACGAAACTGTCATGCGACTGTAATAATCGAAGTCTATTGCGCTCACCAGGCGCCGATAGACAAGGGTTGCCGAAAGACCATATTCCGAACAGGAGCAGGCCACATGAGACATTTCATCCGCTCGGCGGCCGTTGCGATTGCAATGGCTGCGGCATCCACGCTTTCCCTCTCCGCCGCTATGGCGGCCGACATCTCCGGTGCCGGCGCTACCTTCCCCTATCCGATCTATGCCAAGTGGGCCGACGCCTACAAAAAGGAGACCGGCATCGGTCTCAACTATCAGTCGATCGGCTCCGGCGGCGGCATCAAGCAGATCAAGGCCAAGACCGTGACCTTCGGCGCCTCGGACGCGCCGCTCAAGGGCGAGGATCTCAAGTCGACCGGGCTCGCGCAGTTCCCGATGGTGATGGGCGGCATCGTTCCGGTCGTCAACCTCGAAGGTGTCAAGCCGGGCGAACTGGTGCTCGACGGCCCGACGCTGGCCGACATCTTCGTCGGCAAGATCACCAACTGGAACGACGAGGCGATCAAGAAGCTCAACCCCGACGTCAAGCTGCCCGACCAGGCGATCGCGGTCGTCCACCGTTCGGACGGCTCGGGCACCACGTTCAACTTCAGCTACTATCTGGCCGAAGTCAGCGCCGACTGGAAGTCGAAGGTCGGCGTCAATACCGCGCTCGAGTGGCCGGTGGGCATCGGCGCCAAGGGCAACGAAGGCGTCGCCAACAACGTCGCGCAGACCGGTGGCGCGATCGGCTATGTCGAGTATGCCTATGCCAAGCAGAACAAGCTCACCTATACCGACCTGATCAATAAGGACGGCAAGAAGGTAGAGCCGACCGCTGCCGCGTTCTCGGCCGCTGCAGCCAATGCCGACTGGAGCTCCAAGCCTGGCTACGGCGTCATTCTGGCCAACCAGGCTGGTGCTGAAAGCTGGCCGATGACCTCCGCGACCTGGATCCTCGTCTACCAGAAGCCCGATGATGCGGCGGCCACCACCGAAGCACTCAAGTTCTTCGCCTGGTCCTACGCCAAGGGCGACGACATGGCCGCCGAGCTGGACTATGTTCCGATGCCCGACGCGGTCGTGAAGAGCGTCGAGGAAATGTGGAGCAAGGACATCGTCGACAGCAACGGCAAGCCGCTCTACTCCGGCATGTAATTCCTACGGAATAAGGAGGGCGCCGCTGGCGCCCTCCTGTCTCTTTCGAAATGCGAGGGGCGAAATGACAGCCGTTTCCGAAGCCGTGACATCGTCCGCCATACGGACCAGGGAAGCGACGGTGCGCCGCTTCGCCCTGACCGACACGATCTTCCGAACGGTCACGCGTCTCTCCGCCATACTCGTGCTGGTTCTTCTGGGCGGCGTCGCGGTCTCGCTGATCGCCGGCTCGTGGGAGGCGCTGTCGAAGTTCGGCTTCTCCTTCCTGACGACTGAATCCTGGAATCCGGTGACCGAGAATTTCGGCGCGCTCGCGCCCATCTACGGCACCGTCGTCACTTCGGCCATCGCCATCCTCATTGCCGTGCCGATCGGCATCGGCATCGCCGTCTTCCTGACCGAGCTCTGCCCGCGCCCGCTCAGGCGCCCGATCGGTATCGCGGTCGAGCTGCTCGCCGGCATTCCCTCGATCATCTACGGCATCTGGGGCCTGTTCGTCTTCGCGCCATTCCTGCAGACGACGGTACAGCCGTTCATCATCAATCTTTTCCACGGCATACCGGGTCTCGCCAGCCTGTTTGCCGGTCCGCCCTACGGCATCGGCCTGCTGACGTCGTCGCTGATCCTGGCCATCATGGTGCTGCCCTTCATCACCTCGATCACCAAGGACGTGTTCGACACGGTGCCAGCGGTGCTGAAGGAATCGGCCTACGGCATCGGCTGCACGACCTGGGAAGTGACCCGGCGTGTGGTCATCCCCTATACGCGGGTCGGCATCATGGGCGGCGTCATGCTCGGTCTTGGCCGCGCGCTCGGCGAGACGATGGCCGTCACCTTCGTCATCGGCAACGCGCACCGCATCAGCGCCTCGCTGTTTGCGCCCGGCACGACGATCTCGGCGACCATCGCCAACGAATTCACCGAAGCCGACGGCGAGCTTTACACGTCCTCACTGGTGGCGCTCGGACTGATCCTGTTCATCATCACCTTCATCATCCTCGCGCTCGCACGCTACATGCTGTTGCGCATCGATAGCCGCACGGGAGCCTGACCGATGTCGACAGCCGCATCGCTCCACCGAAGCCGCAAGCGCAAGAACGCCGTGATGATGGCGCTCTGCACCATAGCGGCGGGCATTGGCCTCGTCTGGCTGGCGCTGATCCTCGGCGCCCTTCTCTATAAGGGACTCTCGGGGCTCTCGCTTTCGGGGTTCACGCAAATGACACCGCCGCCCGGCGACGCCGGCGGGCTGCTCAACGCCATCTACGGCAGCATCGTGATGACCGTCATCGGCATCGTCGTCGGCACGCCGATCGGCGTGCTCGCCGGAACCTATATGGCCGAGTACGGGCGCTTCTCGCGCCTCACCACGGTGGTGCGCTTCATCAACGACATCCTGTTGTCGGCGCCGTCGATCATCGTCGGCCTGTTCGTCTACGAGCTGATGGTGCGGCCGATGGGTCATTTCTCGGCGATCGCCGGCGCGGTAGCGCTGTCGATCCTGGTGATCCCCGTTGTCGTGCGCACCACCGAGGACATGCTGAACCTTGTGCCCAACGCGCTGCGCGAGGCTGGCACCGCCATCGGCGCGCCGCGCTGGGTGGTGATCCGCTCGGTCGCCTATCGCGCCGCACTGTCCGGCATCGTCACCGGCATATTGC
>NZ_RZSF01000478.1:0-3747 GCF_004023325.1 Mesorhizobium sp. M1A.F.Ca.ET.072.01.1.1
GACCTGGCCGAGATGAAACGTCGCCCGCGCGGATCCGCGCGGGCGATCCTTGCTTGACGAGGAAACCAAGCTGACCCCGCGCGTCGTTTTCCCCCACAAAGTTCTGCCTTACCTGCTTGTGGCGCCGCAACTCGCCATAACACTGGTTTTCTTCTACTGGCCGGCCGGGCAGGCGCTCTACCAGTCCATGCTCAGGCAGGATCCATTCGGGCTGAAGAGCAAGTTCGTCTGGTTTGCCAATTTCCGCAAAGTGCTTGCCGACCCGGCCTATCTCAACTCGATCAAGGTAACGGTGGTATTTTCGCTTGCCACCGCAATCATGGCCATGGCCGTGGCGTTGCTGCTCGCCGTAATGGCGGAAAAAGTGGTGCGCGGGAAAGCGCTCTACCGCACGCTGATGATCTGGCCCTATGCGGTGGCGCCGGCGATCGCCGGCATGTTGTGGCTGTTCCTGTTCAACCCTTCGATCGGCTCGCTATCCTACGTGCTGAGAAGTCTCGGTATAGCCTGGGACCCGTTGCTCAACGGCAGTCACGCCATGATCCTTTTGGTTTCCGCCGCCGCTTGGAAGCAGATCAGCTACAATTTCCTGTTCTTCGTCGCCGGGCTGCAGGCGGTGCCGAAGACGCTGATCGAGGCGGCGGCGATCGACGGCGCCCGCGAGACCAAGCGTTTCTGGACCATCATCTTCCCGCTGCTCGCGCCGACGACCTTCTTCCTGCTGGTCGTCAACACTGTCTATGCCCTGTTCGACACGTTCGGCATCGTCCATGCCGTCACCGGCGGCGGACCGGGCAAGACCACCGAGACGCTGGTCTACAAGGTCTACAATGACGGCTTCGTCAACCTGATCCTCGGCGACTCGGCGGCGCAGTCGGTGATCCTGATGGTCATCGTCATCGCGCTCACCGCCATCCAGTTCCGCTATGTGGAACGCAAAGTCCACTACGGCTGAGGCAAGCGATGATCGGCCAGTCCCCGTTGCGTGTCCTGATCGCCCATGCCGCTCTCATTCTCGGCATTTTGATCGTTGCATTTCCCATCTACTACACATTCGTGGCCTCGACACAGACGCTGCAGACGATCCTCAAGCCGCCCCTGCCGCTGCTGCCCGGTGACCAGCTCTGGAACAATTACAGCGAGGCGTTGTTCGGCGGTGTCGGGCGCATCGGCGGCGTCAGCGTCGGCAGGCTGCTTCTCAACACGACGGTCATGGCGCTCGGCGTCGCGGCCGGAAAGATCTTCATCTCGATCCTGTCGGCTTATGCCATCGTGTTCTTTCGTTTCCCGCTGCGCATGACCTTCTTCTGGCTGATCTTCATCACTCTGATGCTGCCCGTCGAGGTCCGCATCCTGCCGACCTACAAGGTGATGGTCGATCTCGGCATGATCGACACCTATGCCGGTCTGATCATTCCGCTGATCGCCTCGGCCACGGCCACGCTATTGTTCAGACAGTTCTTCATGACCATCCCGGGCGAGCTCGTCGAGGCGGCGCGCGTCGATGGCGCCGGGCCGTGGCGCTTCTTCTTCGACATCCTCCTGCCGCTGTCGCGCACCAACATCGCGGCGCTGTTCGTCATCCTCTTCATCTATGGCTGGACGCAATATCTGTGGCCGCTGCTGGTCACCAACAGCAACGACATGAACACCATCGTCATTGCGCTGAAAAAGATGGTTTCCTTCGCCGATGCCGATACCCAGTGGCACCTTGTGATGGTCACCGCGATGCTGGCCATCGTGCCGCCGATCCTTGTCGTGGTGCTGATGCAGCGCTGGTTCGTGCGCGGCCTGGTCGAATCCGAGAAGTGAGGAGCGATGGCGACGGTTGATCTCAATGATGTGAGGAAGGTCTATGCCGGCGGCGTCGAGGCCGTGAAAGGCGTTTCCATCGCCATTCCGGACAAGCAGCTTTGCGTGCTGGTCGGTCCCTCCGGCTGCGGCAAATCGACGTTGCTCAGGATGATCGCCGGACTCGAGACCATCTCGTCCGGAACGGTTGCGATCGACGGCAAGATCGTCAATGCCGTCGGTCCGACCGAACGCGACATTGCCATGGTCTTCCAGAATTACGCGCTCTACCCGCATATGACGGTCTACGACAACATGGCCTATGGCCTGCGCAATCGGGGCACGCCGAAGGCCGAGGTCGACAGCAGAGTGCGTTCGACCGCCAAGGTGCTGGAATTGTCGGGACTGCTCGACCGGCGCCCACGCGAGCTTTCCGGCGGCCAGCGACAGCGCGTCGCCATGGGCCGGGCGATCGTGCGCAATCCGAAAGTCTTCCTGTTCGACGAACCGCTCTCCAACCTCGACGCCAAGCTGCGCGGCCAGATGCGGGTCGAAATCAAGAGCCTGCAGCGCAGGCTCGGCGTCACTTCGGTCTATGTCACCCACGACCAGCTCGAGGCGATGACGCTAGCCGACATGCTTGTCGTCATGAATGCCGGGCTGGTCGAGCAGATCGGCGCTCCTCTCGACATTTACGAGAAGCCGGCCTCGACATTCGTCGCGTCCTTCATTGGCGCGCCGCCGATGAACCTGCTCTCACTGAGCACAGAAAGTTCTGCAAATGAGCTGGAAGGAAAGTTGCTTGGGCTTGCCCCGCCCGGCGGGCAGGCGGCAATGCTAGGCTTCAGGCCCGAGGACGCCGAACTCGTCGCCGATGCCGAGGACCGATCCGGGGCGCTGATGCTGTCCGCAACGGTCGAGGCCGTGGAGCCGGTCGGCGCGGAAACCTTCCTGCACTGCTCGGCTGCCGGCAATCGTATCGTGATACGGGTTGGCGGCCGCACGGCGGCAAAGCCCGGCGACAAGTTGCGCATCACCGCCACAGCCGAGAAGTTGCACTGGTTCGATCGGGGCGGCAGGCGCCTCGACAGCACAAGCCCCTCCTCTTGACCCAGCTTCAGGCAAACACATGCGCCTTGCCGGTCACGGTGAGGCGCACGATCTCGCCGACCTCCGGCACGTCCATGCCGGTCTTGCGCAGGATGAGCGGTGTGTTGCCGATCGCGGCCGCATCCGGCGGATCCGGGCTGTTGAGCAGCCGCACGGCGATGGTGCAGACCGAGCCGGCGAATTCGGAGTCCGTCACCTCGCCGAACAGCATGTCCGGCGTCCCCGACATGCCTTCGCGGGAGGTTCGTTTAAGCACCACTTGCTCGGGCCTGAGCATGATACGGGCGACGTCGCGCCGCTCGGTGATGTCGACCGCGATGCGGCCGAGCGGCGATATGGCAAAGCCGTCGGCGATCTTGGCCGGCACGATGATGGCGTCGCCGAGGAACTCGGCAACCATCCTGTCCCTGGGCTGGAAGTAGAGTTCGCGCGGCGTGCCGACCTGCGAGAACAGGCCGTCGCGCATGACGGCCACCTGGCTGGCGAAGGACAGCGCCTCCGCCTGATCATGGGTGACCAGGATGGTGGTGATGCCCGCATCCTCCAGAAGCTCGGCCACAGCCTTGCGCATCGAGGCGCGCAGGCCGGTGTCGAGCGCCGAGAACGGCTCGTCGAGGAGCATCAGCCGGGGTTTCATCGCCATGGCGCGGGCAAGCGCGACACGCTGCTGCTGGCCGCCGGAAAGCTCGTGCGGACGGCGCTTCAGGATCGCCTTGTCCAGCCCGACGATATAGGCGAGCTCGACAATGTGCTCGGCGCGCTTCTCGGCGCTTCGGGGCATGCCGAAGCCGATGTTGTCGGCGATGGTGAGATGCGGGAAGAGGGCGCCGTCCTGCGCCACCACGC
>NZ_RZSF01000479.1:0-3734 GCF_004023325.1 Mesorhizobium sp. M1A.F.Ca.ET.072.01.1.1
GTGCCGCGTAAGCCATAGCGAGGCCGGCAATCGTCAGCAATACGAAACGCGGCGCCTGTGACCGGTGCGAGCCGGCCGACATGAAGGTGAAGGATTTGTGCGCCAGATAGGAAAACAGGGCGGCGGCCGCGTAAGCGGCGAGCGAGGCTTCGACGGGCGCGAGCCCGAGCCAGTTCGATTGGGCAAAGATTGTAGTCAGGACGGCATAGAGGATTGTGGCGACAAGGCCGACTGAAGCGAAGCGCCCCAGGAGCTTCGTGCCGGCGACGCGACGATTCTCAGGCGCGGGCGACACAGGCATACTGCGCTCCGAGCGGCAGCCAAGCGAGCGCGCCTTCCAGTTTCCGGGCAAGCGGCTTGGCCGACGGCAGGAGCAGAAAATGCTCGCAGTGCACGTCGCGGAAGCCCGCCTGCTCAAGCAGCGATGCCGCCTTGCCAGCGCGAAGCAGGACGGCGTCCTTGTCGAATGGACATCTCAACACCGCCATACGGGTCAGCGGGTTGTAGGGATTGTGCTCGATGATGCAGCCAAGTCCGCCTCGCCGAACGACGCGCCGCATCTCGCGGATGAAACCCAGCCACGACGCAGGCGGCACGTGGTGGACGACGCAACTGGCGAACGCCAGGTCGAACATGCCATCCGCGTAAGGCAGGCGTGAGGTGGTGCACACGCTGTATGCGACGTGCGGGTTCTCAGCGCTGGCACGCACGAGTGACTCCTTCGACACGTCGCAGCCGTCGAGTCGATCGAAGACATCGGCGAGATGCGGATGAAGCGAGCCTACGCCGCAACCGACATCGAGCGCGCGCACGCCTGCGCCGGCCCGCCGGAGGTCCTGCTCGAGGACCAGTCGTCGCAGAAGCTCGGCCTTGGCACGCAGGAAGAAATCATGGCGCAGCCCGGAGAACCGGATCGAGCCCTCGACTGCCTCACTGTAGCTGGACCTATAGCTGTCGAAGAGTTCGGACATCCGCCGTGACCCCGTTCCTGGACTTGCGAAACGAAGCGCGCTTGTCGCGGGAGGCGACGCGCATCGGCCGGTCGAAGCCACTCAGCCTTTCGACAACATAGAGCGGGCGCCGTTTGACCTCGGCATGGATGCTGCCGACGTAGAGACCCATCACGCCGGTCATGAAAAGATTGATGCCGATTAGCAGCGACACGATCACCACCGTGGATGTCCAGCCGGCAATCACGCCGGTTTCGAGGATCCAGGCCGCGATGGCGTATGCGCCGAACGCCAGGGCGAGAGCGGAAATGGCCAACCCGGTCAACAGCACCAGTTGCAGAGGCCGCTCCGAAAAACCGATGATGCCATGGATGGCAAGCCGCATCATCTTCCATAACGGGTATTTGGTTTCACCAAGCGTCCGCGCCGGGCGCTCGAACGGCACCGCCGCCTGCTTGAAACCCATCCAGCCGAACATGCCCCTGACGAAGCGGTCGTGCTCCGGCATGCGCTTGAACGTGTCCAGCGCCCTCCGGCCGACGAGGCGGAAGTCGCCGACATCGCGCGGGATCTCGACCGGTGTCATCCTCTCCAGTAGCCGATAGAACAGGCTGGCGGTAAAGCGCTTGAACCAGGTTTCGCCCTTGCGGCTGACGCGCCTTGCGTAGACGATTTCGAAGCCGTCCTTCCACTTCGCCACCAGGTCGAGAACGACCTCGGGCGGATCCTGCAGGTCAGCGTCCATGACGATGACGGCCTCGCCGGAGGCCGCTTCCATGCCGGCGCTGATGGCGATCTGGTGGCCGAAGTTGCGGGAGAGCTCGATCAGGCGGAAGCTCGGTTCGGCGGCGACCATGCCGCGCAAATAGCTCACGCTTCGATCGCTGCTTCCGTCGTCGACGAAGATGACTTCGGTGTCTCCGTCCAGTTTTGCGGTCAGTGCGCTGATCCGCTCGACCAGCCGGGGCAACACCTCCTCCTCATTGTATATCGGCAGCACCAATGAGTAGCGTAGGGACGGTGCCCGCGTCCGGATCCGCTGGACAGATTCTTGCATGCGATTGCAATGGAACACCGGCCAGAAAGTTCCATAAGCAGGCGCTAATTGCGGAAGAAATGGCGCTGCTCCTCGCCAAAAAAGGCGCGCAACGTTCGGTTGAAATCTAACCGGGTACCGACAGAAGTCCTTGGATCGAGGATTTTGATGCCCATCTTTTTCAGGCCGGCCGGATGGAGCGCCACCGGATCGCGAAAGAGCGGCGCTGCATCGTGCGCCGATCTCGGCGTTCCTGCCGCGCAAAAATCTTCGTGAGATGCCCCGTGACGAACCTGGGCTCTCCAAGAGCCGGATTTTAGTTTAGGGAAGGTGTCCAATTCGTGTGCGCCCCGTGTGCACCGACGCATCGGAAACCGGACAAAGGGGCGTCTCGTGGGGAAAAGAGCGCACACGACGTGGCCCAACATTTTTGAAACAATAAAAAAATGTCGAAGTATCAAGATTTCAGAATAGCCATAGCACCAATGATGGATGGGGCGGATAGGTACGGAATATCAGATAGTTA
Source organism: Mesorhizobium sp. M1A.F.Ca.ET.072.01.1.1 (assembly GCF_004023325.1). Classification (NCBI taxonomy): domain Bacteria; kingdom Pseudomonadati; phylum Pseudomonadota; class Alphaproteobacteria; order Hyphomicrobiales; family Phyllobacteriaceae; genus Mesorhizobium; species Mesorhizobium sp. M1A.F.Ca.ET.072.01.1.1. Next base: position 2,513 of record NZ_RZSF01000479.1, read on the forward strand.
GCTGAGACCGTGTGCAAAAATCGCACACGAAAGTTCTGCTTCTCTTCCTTTTTCGTTCCCGCGAAAGGGCCGCCGACAGCCCTATTCGGCGCTCTTTTGCCGACGACATTGACCGCTCCGTTTCGGACGTTCGCTACGATATCTCGCGACCCTTTTGTCCGATGCGCCGTCCAATTTCCCTGGGGTTCCTGGAAGCTTTTCGAACTTTCTGGATCTCGTCTCAGCCCGAATTGCGGGAGCTCATGGACAAAGTGGGATACGAGATTCGGATCTAGGGTAGGTTGGAAGGCGTCGACCTTCTGGCACGTGCGCCATCGTGGCAACGTGAATCGGCGCAACGCCTATCCGTTCTGCACGGCAGCTTTGCGCCCCATTGCCGCCGTAGCGACCACGACACGGAACTCCGGAAAGCTGACATCGTGGGCGATTGCGCTAGCCACATTCACGAGCGCGTCGTCAGCGTCGACAGTTGGTCTGTATCGTAGCGGTTTCGCAGATCGGCGAGTGCTTTTGGATCAGGCGCCCCATGCGCCGTCAGCTCGGCTAGTTCTTCGAAATAATGCTCGTGGCCAGGCGGAGAGACGGTCATCAGCACGCGCGCTGGCTTCTCGCTGACATTGGTGATGTTGTGCGGCACGCCCGGAGGGATGAACAGGAAGGTTCCGGGCGTCGCCCGGACCGTCCTGTCGCCGACATGCCATTCACACTCGCCCTCGAGCAGGTAGAAGGTCTCCTCCTGCACCCGGTGAACATGTCGCCCGGTGGCGAACTGCGGCGGGATCGTCCAGTCGAACATGCTCGTGTGCCTGGTATTTTCATCGGTAACGAGGAAAGCCATGGGGTGGCCACGCAGCATGACGCCCTTCCTCTCGTCAGGCATGTGGATGACGGCGTCGGCGCTCATATGATCCTCCTCTGACAGAGCGCTTGTTTCCGGCAAGCGTTCGCGCAACATCGGCCGCTCACGCGGGAAAGTCGTGAATTCGTTGCCAAAAATTTGCTAAAAGACTCCAATGACAGTCAGGGGCGACCGCTACCAGTTCGGCCCGTTCCGCCTCGATCCGGAGGCGGGCATTCTCTTTTACGGCACCGAGCCGACCATGCTCGGGCAACGCGCCGTCGCGCTGCTGCGGCTACTGATCCAGAATGCGGGCGTGCCCGTGTCCAAGGACGCGTTGATCGACGCCGGCTGGGGCGGATCGGCGGTTTCCGACAACAATCT
>NZ_RZSF01000047.1:0-29725 GCF_004023325.1 Mesorhizobium sp. M1A.F.Ca.ET.072.01.1.1
AACCAGGACAGGATGCGCGTCGAGCTCGAAGAGCCCTATGTGCTGATCCACGAGAAGAAGCTTTCCAACCTGCAGGCGCTGCTGCCGGTTCTGGAGGCCGTGGTCCAGTCGGGCAAGCCCCTGCTGATCATCGCCGAGGATGTCGAGGGCGAGGCTCTGGCCACGCTGGTCGTCAATAAGCTGCGGGGCGGCCTGAAGGTCGCCGCCGTCAAGGCTCCGGGCTTCGGTGACCGCCGCAAGGCGATGCTGGAGGATATCGCCATCCTCACCGGCGGCACGGCCATCAGTGAGGATCTCGGCGTCAAGCTCGAGAATGTTACGCTGGAAATGCTCGGCCGCGCTCGCAAGGTGGAGATAGAGAAGGAAAACACCACCATTGTCGACGGTGCCGGCCATAAGGACGAAATCAACGGCCGCGTTGCTCAAATTAGGGCGCAGATCGAGGACACCACGTCCGACTATGACCGCGAGAAGCTGCAGGAGCGCCTGGCCAAACTCGCCGGCGGCGTCGCGGTGATCCGTGTCGGCGGATCGACCGAAGTCGAGGTCAAGGAGCGTAAGGACCGCGTCGACGACGCGCTGCACGCCACTCGCGCGGCGGTCGAGGAAGGTGTCTTGCCGGGTGGCGGCGTTGCACTACTGAGGGCAGCAAGGGCGCTCGACCATGTCGTTCTCGACAACCCCGACCAGAGGACCGGTGTCGAGATCGTGCAGCGCGCCATCGAAGCTCCCGCTCGCCAAATCGCCGAAAACAGCGGGGCGGAAGGCTCCATTATCGTGGGCAGGGTTCGCGAGAAGCCTGAGTTCGGCTATGGCTGGAACGCCCAGACCGGCGAGTATGGCGACCTCTTCGGCCAAGGCGTGATCGATCCCGCCAAGGTCGTTCGCACGGCGCTGCAGGACGCCGCTTCCGTAGCCGGCCTGCTCGTCACCACCGAGGCGATGGTGGCCGAGAAGCCGAAGAAGGAAATTCCCGCCCCGCCGATGCCAGGCGGCGGCGGCATGGATTTCTGACGAGGCCCACTTTCTTTCTTATCGTGGGAGAGGGCGGAGCTACCTTACCAATGGTCCATTCGCCCTCTTCCAGGCGTCGATTCCGCCCTCGATGTGGCAGGCTGATGTGAGGCCCTGATCCTGGGCGGCCTGCACCGCCATGGCCGAACGCTCGCCGAAGGCGCAGTAAAGCACAAGCTGCTTGCCGGTCGAACGGACGAGCTCGTGCAACACGCCGCCGGGAGCGATGTTTTCTTGCAGCCTCGGGTAAGGCACATGCAGCGCCCCCGGAATGATGCCCTGGCGTTCGCGCTCGGAGCGCTCGCGCAGGTCGATCAGCGCGACATCCGGCTTGCCGGCCAATACCAAGGCTTCGTTGGCATTGGTCGCCCAGCCGCGCCGCGCGATCTCGTCCTGGTGCAGCCCGACCTTCATGTTAGCGGGCACGGCGACATCCATCATCTTCGGATTGGCGAGCTTCAAACTATTCATGATCTCGACATATTCGTCCACTGACTTCACCTGCAGGCGCGGGTTGAAGGCCTTCTCCTCGCCTATGGTCGAGACAGTATCGCCCTTGTAGTCATGCGCCGGGTAGACCAGCGTGGGGTCCGGCAGCCTGAGCAGGCGGCCGAAGATCGACTCATACTGGTGCCGCGCATCGCCATTCGGGAAGTCGGTGCGGCCGGTGCCGCGGATCAGCAGTGTGTCGCCGCTGAACACCCGGTCGGGTAGGACGAAGCTGTAGGAATCGTCGGTGTGGCCGGGCGTGTAGACGACGTCGAGCGCCAGCCCCTCGATGGTCAGCCTGTCGCCGTCGGCAAGCCGCATCGACACCACGTCGGCCTTGGTCTGCTCGCCCATCACCGTGATGCACTGCGTCTTGTCGCGCAGCACGCCAAGGCCGGTGATGTGGTCGGCATGGAGATGCGTGTCCACCGCCTTGACCAGCCTCAGGTCAAGCCACGCACGAGCCGGAATAGAATTCAACGCAGGGCGGCCGAGCCGGAAGGGCGCGTTGGATAACGCCAACAATGACGATGGCCAAGTGGGGAAGGCCGGCGGGGGGGGCAGCGCCCTAGGCATGCGCATGAAGTTTCATTTAACTTCAAGGATGGTGTCCGGCTGGTTTTCATCTCTTCCAGCGATGAACTGCGCCACAGCCTTGACCTGACGAGAACGGGCCTGCTGAGTTTGTCGGGTTCCGCGGGGCGTTGGCGCCCGGCGCTCACGGTGCGGCCGGCTCGAGGGCGCCGGCGAGACGGCGGAACAAATCGGCCTCGGGACAAGCGGCGGCCAGGGCCAGACGGATGCGCGAGACAGTTTCGGTGACGCGGGCGAGGCTGAGCCGCAAAGTGGCGAACACGGCATTGGAGAGCTGATGGGACTTCGGCACCGCGTCGCGCAGGGCGAGCATCAGCCAGAATGCGGCGGTGTGCAGGACGAGGCGAACCTGATTAGCGCTCGGCGAGCGGCAGGAGGTGCGGTCGGAGGCAAGCTGGCTCTTGTGCATCTTGATCCGGTTCTATGCCGGGCCGCGGGCGCAGTGCCGCCACTGGCCGTCCGGTCGGGTGCAGTAGACCTTGAGCGACGTCACCCCGTCGGAATGACCAAACACCAGCGCGATCGTCCCCACGTAAGCCGCAAATCCAGTTCACTCGCATCGATCCTGCTCGATGCGAGGTCGGGATAAATATTGGTCCCGGGTCATTTCATAGTATCGGCATAGCTTTCCTTCATACAATCGGTCTCCTCTATAACGCAACCCTATCTTCTTGGCCGCGCTCTCGGCTCGGGCGTTGCCTTGCTCAATAAACCCAATGATCTTTTCTTTCGTCGAGTTATGCAATGCATGCGCAATTGTGAAGTGCGCAGCCTCCGGTCCCAGACCCCGTCCCACCTTATCTTGAAAAAATACCCAGGCAAATTCGAGATCACCAGTGTCCTGGTAGTCGCAGAGGCCACAGCGCCCGATAAAAACCGGATCACCATCGAGCTTTTCATAGACCATCCAGTAGCCAAATCCGTTCTTGCGCCACTGCGCCAATAACCAGCCGAGCCACTTGTGCACCGCTTCGGCCGTCTGCGGCACATTTCTGTAGTTTAACTTCTGAACCAGCGGATCGTTGTGCAGCTTGATCAATTCCGCTTCATGTTCGGGTCGCGCAGAAGTGAGGATCAAACGTTCGGTCTGACATATAGTCATCGCTATTCTCCCTGGCCATACTATCGAACGAACGGGCCTGATTGGTTCCAGGAGAGGGCTGCTGGAAACCCATCTCGTTTTGATCTGCCGAGCCGAGTGACGGGACGAATGGACCCATGAAGGTGAACCGTTGACCCCAACAACCAACGGTGGGATGAGCATCGCGATCGCTAGCGGGAAACTTCAACCTGCAGCCGCCTACCATTGGAAACCACCTGCTAGTAGACGCTTCTTAACCTTAGATTGTTGCATCAAGATCCGCCATGCGAGATAGTATCGGGTGCCTGCGAGTCGGAAGTGGCCACTTTGTCGAAACGTTGTAAAAGCGACACTGCGTATCTCTGGTTTTCCCCGGTCCAGTGCTGCACCGGTGCCAATCCATACTTAGCGAACATTCCATGAAAGTGCGGAAGATACACTTTTCGCATGATTTCCGTCCGAATCAGCTCGCCTTCCTTTAGATGAAAGGAAAATTTCAGTTTTTCAAGATTGATCAACTGGTCCTGCATCGCCTCTAGATGGCCCTCCATGCGATACAGGCGCTTATTATGAAATGCGATATGTCGAAACTTCAATAGATCGAAGTCTCCACCAAATCGCCAATTTAGGTGCCGAAGAACACACAGGTTTGCTAAAACTGCGCTCTGATTGTTATAGGCCGCCTCCAAGGTACCGGATTCCTTCTCTAAATCTATACCGAATAAGAAATAGTCGCCGTCCTGTAAACAGGCCTGGACCGACCCGAGGAGGTCATGCAATTCATCATCATACAAATTTCCGATCGAGGCCCCGAGAGAGATCAAAAGTTTTGGACCGGTGAGGGCGGCAGCTTGTTCCAGGCCGGTCTTGTAGGTTCCGAGGATCCCTGTGAAGTGCACATCCGTTGTCGCTGATAAAATGTTTTCAAATGCCCTCTCCAACATAGAGCGATTGATGTCGATGGCAGCGTAAGAAATTGGACCGAAGGCCTCCGCGTAAGCGTCCATCAGTAGGGTGGTCTTCTCCGCATTTCCAGATCCTAACTCGACAAGAGCAACATGGCCTGTGATATCCGCGATTGTCCTTGCATGCGTATGAAGTATGCTCCGCTCATCACGAGACAAATAATATGAGTCCTCCCGACAGAGGCGGTCGTAGAGCGCAAATCCGATATCATCATAGTAGTACATGGAACTTATGAAGCGCGGTGTTTCAGATAACGACGATACCAACACGTCGCCACGAAACATCGTTGCCTCTGAGACATCGGCGCCAACGATCTCATACCGATTGACTTTGGTGGGATCCGGTTCGTCTGGAAGTGTGCGGAGCATGGATATAAACCCTCAAAAAATTGTGGCGCTCGTGATGCTGCTCTAGGGTCTGTTGATATTCAGGTGAGGCCGGCCTGCAAACGGCGGCTTCCTGCGCTTCCGGTGCTCACGTACTGTAAATACGCTCCGCTTCGGTTCTCGGAACCCACCATTTTCGGCGCGGCCTGACCTGAATCTCAACAGACCCTAGAAGGACCTGCCTATGTCAATACTCGTCCTTCAAAAGTTGTGCCAATACCACAGAGCGATTTTTTGCGGCGGGTCATCCATGTTATTCAATGGCTTAAGCTAACTATATCACAAGGATGGTCGGGCGCTGCTGTGTCGCGACCTCGACAAAGTCGACAATAGGCGGTCGACTTTATGATGTTCCTAGCTGCTCAATTTGCTGATGGGGCGTCCAATCGCAGAGATAGCGGTGCAATCCCGCCAGCGGAATGGCTCGGCTCACGGGCTTGTCGGCCGGTGAGCGCGCGCTTTTTGGAATGAGGGCGTTGATCCGCGTATTGGACAGATCTATTAAGTGAAAACGTTACATGGAGTTTTCAGATGTTGAACATTTGTAACGCTCGCGTAAGCATAATGCAAATAAAAATAACGGAGATGCGAGAGATTAATATGTTAAAGGCCTTCTGCGACGCGGCGAAGATGCGCGTCGTTACGGGCAATGGATAAAGATGATGTTGATACAGAATCACCTCAACTCTCTAGTCGTTTTCGAAAATCTCGAGTCGAACGTCCGATCGTATTCGCGATCATTTCCTGTAGTGTTCAGGAAAGCTGCCGGGGCTATTCTGGAGGACGAGGAGGGTCGGGAATTTGTCGACTTTCTCTCGGGAGCGGGAACTCTTAACTACGGCCACAACGATCCCGACTTCCTAAATGATGCCATTAAATACCTGAAATCCGGAGGAATCGTTCACGGCTTGGACATGGCTACCTCAGCCAAAAGAGAGTTTATGGAGTGTTTTGACGACATTATATTGCGCCCCCGTGGTCTGGCCTATAGATTTCAATTTCCAGGACCTACTGGCGCCAACGCCGTAGAAGCCGCTTTGAAGCTCGCACGCAAGGTCACTGGACGGAACAGTATAATTTCCTTTACCAACGGCTTTCATGGGGTAAGTTTGGGCGCCCTTTCGGTAACGGGTAACCGGTATTACAGAGATGTAAGCGGCCTTCCTCCAGCTGGCGTAGTATTCATGCCTTATGACGGCTATTGGGGAACCGATAACGACACATCGGGCTATCTAGATAGAGTGCTCGCTGATGCAAGCAGTGGCGTCGATCTGCCCGCAGCCGTTATTTTGGAGACAGTCCAAGGTGAGGGCGGCATACGTCCTGCTAGTAGAGGTTGGCTTGAGTCGATCGAGCAACTTTGCAGAAAATACGGCATCCTTCTGATTATTGACGACATTCAGGCAGGTTGCGGACGAACAGGCGGGTTCTTCAGCTTCGAGTTTGCTGAATTGAGGCCAGACATGGTTTTGTTGTCCAAGTCGCTTAGCGGCTGCGGGCTGCCGCTCTCTCTTTTGCTCCTCAAACCTGAACTAGATGCTTGGCGGCCGGGCGAACACAATGGAACTTTCAGAGGCAACAACCTTGCGCTGGTAATGGCAACCGCCGCCCTTCGAAAGCATTGGATAAATGAAAAGCTGTCCAACGATGTAACGGAAAGAGCGCGCATCCTGAGCGACCGCCTGCGGGATTTGGCTCAAAGCACCGAAGATCACAACTTTTCCGTGCGTGGACGGGGCATGATGTTAGGGCTTGATTGCCACGCCGGGAAACTTGCCGAGAAGATCGCCCGCAGCGCCTTTGAAGGCGGCCTTGTGGTAGAACGATGCGGCGCAGAGGACGAGGTTATCAAACTGCTCCCCCCGTTAACCATCGATAAACAGGCGCTTCAACGGGGTCTGGACATTCTGGATGCGTCTGTGCGCTCAAACGCTTAGCTCTGCCTTGTCTCGGGAGCGCAGAGCTTTCATTTCCAAGGCCGTGGTCCATCCCCCGGGTTCGCCATACGACTCGGAAACTTTTCTTGACATCATATTTCGGAAGCTGCATCATACCTGTATACAGGTCACGTGCTCCTTACTGTCTTAAGCGGAGCCGTCGGCGCCTTGTTTCTCGCGATCTGCGTCAGAAGGCGTCTGCCAGGCCAAGTGGAGAGGAATAGGCGCCTAATGAAAATCAATCGCATATCGGTCTACGAAGTCGTAGCGCCGTTTCCTCAGGGCTACAGCCTATCGCGAGGCAGGACTTGGACGTCCTTTGACAACACGATGGTTAAAATCGAGACCGATGCAGGCCTCGTGGGGTGGGGTGAAGTCCAGACGGTCGGGGCAAATTACTTGCCCGCGTTTGGTAAGGGTGCGGTTGCTGCGATCGGTGTGCTTGCTCCGCATTTGATTGGCGAGACCCCCCTTCAGCTCGATCGCATCAATCATCTAATGGATAACACTCTCTATGGCCACCCATACGCCAAGTCGCCACTCGATATGGCTTGCTGGGACATTCTCGGTAGGGCCACAGGAATGCCACTTTGCGAGCTCTTGGGCGGAAGGTTCGATGGAGGCCTTGACCTGATGGCCTGTCCGTATTTCGGGTCACAGGAAGAAATGTTGGCTTTGACAGAAGAGCTTCGGGCGCAGGGTTATCGGCGGCTTTCCGTGAAACTGGGTGGCGACGTAGCCGAGGACGTCGCCAGACTGCGTGGCATCCTCACACTGGCAAAGCCGGGCGAAGAGTATTATGCGGATTGCAATCGCGGTTGGACGCGTGATCAAGCACTTCGTGTGCTTCGCCAGATCCGAGATCTTGATGTCTACATCGAGCAGCCGTGCGCGACGTATGAAGAATGCCTCGCGGTCAGGCAGCGGACGGACCATCCGATAATTCTCGACGAGATTGTTGATTCACCCGAAATGGTGATGAGGATCATCTGCGACGACGCCGCCGATCTGCTGAACATAAAGATTTCTCGCGTCGGGGGCCTGACGAAGGCGCGTCGCGCCCGTGATATGTGCGTTACCGCAGGACTGCCCATGAGCCTCCAGGATGTCGGTGGAGGTGGTATTGTCCAAGCTGCGATCTTCCATTTTGCACAGTCAGTGCCTCAGGAGCTTCGACACTCGGTGTTCGATCCATTGAGCGTGAATTTCGAACCACTAACCGATGCGCCTATTTTGATCGAACGCGGAGCGACCGTAACGGCGTCGGACAAGCCGGGCCTCGGCCAGGAGGTCTTGGAAGACCGCCTCGGGGATCCGGTTGCTGTGTACGGTACGACGTAGGAAAGCGGCTATCGCGCTGGCACATGACGTTCAGGGTCCGACCAGCGCATTCTCAAAACTGCGAATAACAGTGGGACATTGTGATGCCTGCATTCACAACGGAAGAATATCGCGCTCGGGTCGCCGGCCTTCGACGCAAAATGGCAGCGCGTGGAATGGATGCGCTACTTGTCCTTGAAGAAGCCAACTTAAACTACCTGACCGGTTATGCGGGCTATTCAGCCTATGTGCCGCAGGCCGCTCTGGTTCTGCAGGATGATGAGGATCCCTGGCTCATAATGCGGGAGTTGGATATTCACGGTGCCTCTGTCGAGGCATACCTGCCAGAATCGCGAATTCTCAGCTATGCGGAAAAGTTCATCGGATCGAAGACACTGTCCGCATGGCAGCCTATTGGGGAGTATGTCCGAGAACGTGTCAAATCCAACCGCATCGGGCTTGAGATTTCGGGGGTGATGACCCGAACGCTGGGCGTGAAAGAATATGCTGTTCTAAGCAAGACCTTGGGCGTGGATGAGTTCATCGATGCGGACGGATTGGTCTCGAGCTTGAAGGCGATCAAATCGCCAGCTGAAATAAAATATATGGAGCAGGCTGGCAAAATCGCTGACCGGGCGATGCTGGAGGCTAAGAAACACATCGCGGTAGGAGTCCGCGAATGTGATGTCGCGGCAGCAGTTCAGCATGCGCTTACAAGCGGAACGCCTGAGATACCAGGCGGCCATGGTCCCATCTCAATGCCGAACATGGCCATCGGCTGGCCGGCAAATATGTGCCACAGCAAATGGGGCGATGGCGCCTATAAGATGAACACCCAAACCAATTTCGAGATGGGCGCCTTCCGTCATCGGTACGTCGCTGCTGTGTCTCGCAGCATCTTTCTAGGTGAGCCTACAGCTCGATCGCGCCACGTCCATCAAGCGTGTTTTGACGGATGGCACGCTGCATTTGAAACATTGCGGCCGGGTGTAAGAAGCACAGATGTAGAGCAAGCTTTTCGACGCGCCTTCGGACCCTATGGTGTCCGTAAAGAGTCCCGGATGGGTTACTCAATAGGGCTCGACTGGGTGGACGGCGGACCGAGCTTTCTTGAAGGCGATGAGACCGAAATCCAGGAGAATATGACCTTCCATATGCTGATTGGGATTTGGGAGAAAACGGATGGCTATATCTTCAGCGAGACAGTCCATGTGGGCAAGGACGGCGCGAGATCGTTCAGTAGCCTCTCGCGAGACATGTTCGTCAATCGGTAAACATACGGTGGATCGATGGCCCCGCAAGAACTGCCATAGGAAACCAGAGACGAACCGCTGTTGACGAGCGCGTCTACAGAGCCGAAGTCATCCTTGGCCATCTTGATGCTTCCGGTAGCAATCGACATGTCTGCCGGGAAATAGATGATTGTTCACTGCGGGTGCAAAGCCTACCCAAATGGCGAGACCGGTAGACATTTACGGGGGAGGCTTGCGTCTTTTGGCCTCAGGGAAGGGCGCCCGCACCAGGATATTTTCGAATGCTCGGATTGGAGCAGTCTCGGCTGGTGCAAGCCGCAGGATACATTGTCTCCTCTCGTGGCGGATGGCCACGGGATGGGTAGTGGATATGGATCAGTCGCTTCTGATTTTGATGCAGGTTAAGCAGTGTTGCCATTTAGGAAACATGCCTGGTTACATTGTCAGGTGTTGGTGCAGCTAGCGTGCTCCGCGAGGGGTTCCGCGCACAGGGGAGGATTCAAATGAAGATGATGATAACGGGTTTTGTGGCGGGCATTGCGCTTTTCGGGATGGCTAACTCGTCATCAGCAGCCGGTCCACTGAAAGACCGCATCGCTTCGGGCCAGCCTATTCGTATCGGGTACTCCAATGAAGTGCCATCGGCGTATACGGCGGAGGACGGAAAGCCTACGGGCTGGGTTAACGACATCACGCTCGCTGTCCTCAAAAAGATGGGCTATGCAAAGATCGAGCCGGTCGAGACAGAGTGGGGCGGCCTCATACCCGGTTTGAATGCGGGGCGTTTCGACATCATTACCGGGGGCATGTTCATCCTGGCGTCGCGCTGCTCGAACGTCGCGTTCTCCGAGCCGATCTATCGGATGGGAGACGCTTTCCTCGTTCCCGCGGGTAACCCGAAACGGCTCCTCAATTATGAAAACATTCGTGACGCCGGCGCCATCATGGTCACTGGAGCTGGCTATGCCAACATTGCGAACGCAAAGGCTTCAGGCGTGGACGCGGCGAAAATCATGGAGGTGCCAGGACCCACCGAAATTCTTGCTGCCATGCAGGCCGAGCGTGCAGATGTCGGGGCAGGTACTCCGGTTATGGTGAAACAACTGGCCGATAGCAGCGGCGGCAAGCTTGAGGCAACCAATTCCGCGGCGATGCCGAAAAACACGTTCAATTGGGGCGCCCTCGCCTTCACTAAGGCGGATCAGGATTTCGTAGACGAGTTCAATAAGGCACTGAAGGAATATGTGGGCTCGGAGGAGATGCTGACCGCGGTCGCAAAATACGGCTACAACAAGGACTGGCTGCCCGGCGATGCAAAGACCGAATGGATCTGCGCGAACCGATAGATCATAGGGTGGCGGGCCGAGCTTCGCTGGCCCTATATCTGCAGGTGTATTTTCTCCAAACTGGGCAAAGACCACGGCATGTCCTATTTCGAATTCATCGCGAAATATGGGGACAGGATTCTTAGCGGCACCTTGGTTTCCATGATGCTGACCATCCTGGCTGCGATCTTAGCGATCGCGATCGCGGTCGCGGCCGGACTGATGCGAATGTCACCAAATCCGCTGGTCCGCGGAATCGCCACCCTCTACATAGAAATATTCCGCGGCACCTCGCTGCTTGTCCAGCTCTATTGGATTTTCTTTGTGCTGCCGCTCTTCGGTATTACGCTCGAAAAATTTACCGCCGGATTCGTCGCCGTCGGCATGAATCTCGGCGCCTACGGGTCAGAGGTGGTGCGCGGCGCGATCCTTTCAGTACCACGTGGCCAATGGGAAGCTGCGCTTGCGCTCAACATGTCTCCGGCCAAGCGCATGCAACGTGTTATTCTGCCGCAAGCCTTACTAATAATGCTGCCGCCTTGGGGCAATCTGCTGATCGAGCTCTTGAAAGGCACTGCCTTGGTCGCGCTCATCGCCGTCGCCGATTTGACGTTTCAGGCCAAGCAAATCAACGCTACGACCTACCTGTCAGCCCAAAGTTTCGGTACCGCTCTCACCGTCTACTATATTGTCGCACGCTTCATCATCACTCCCTCCATGCGATGGTTGGAAGGTAACATGAAACGTAAGATGGGCAGGGCGTGACAGTGTTGAACTGGCGATGGGACTTTACCTGGGAAATTCTGCCCCGCTTGCTGCTGGCCACCGGTAACACCCTCATTGCGGCCGGGCTGGGCTATGCCATCGCCATCGTCCTCGGTCTTGTGTTAGCGCTGGCACAGCGAACCCCTTACCGGGCGTTGACGATGATCGTGCGAGAAATTGTGGAGTTTATCCGCTCGACGCCACTCGTACTGCAGGTCTTCTTCGTCTTCTATGTGGCGCCACAATTCGGGGTGAGGCTTTCACCTTGGATGGCCGGCATGATTGCCATTGGCCTGCATTACGCATCTTACCTTTCAGAGGTCTATCGCGGCGGGCTAGACAGCGTGCCAAAAGGCCAGTGGGAGGCGGCAATCTCGCTCAACCTGTCGACCTCGCGAACCTATTTTCGAGTCATAGTTCCGCAAGCACTGCCTCCCTCCCTTGCCGGCATGGGAAACTATTTGGTCGGTATCTTCAAGGACACGCCAATCCTGTCGGTAATCGGAGTGGCCGAACTTATGCACGCAGCGAACTCCGTCGGCGCTGAGACTTATCGGTTCCTCGAACCATACACGCTGGTCGGGATCATCTTTTTGGGCATTTCACTGCCCGCTGCCAGCGGCTTTCGCGTGTTCGAGAGCTGGATGCGCAGAAAGCTGGGGATGAACTGATGACCACCGAAGATCTGTTGACCTTTCCGCTCGCGCTCCAAGGCGACCACGTGCCGATGGTGAGTTTTCGGCAGGTTTCCAAATCCTACGGTAGTCTGACGGTCCTGGATTCCTTGGACCTCGATGTCGCCGAAGGCGAAATGGTCACGATCATTGGGCCGTCCGGCTCAGGAAAAACGACCGTCCTGAGAATGCTGATGACGCTGGAGACTATCGATGGAGGGGTCATCTACATCGACGGCCGGCCGCTGACCCACATGCCCAAAGGCATCGGACTTGTCGCCGCTAACAGCCGCCACCTGCGCAAGATGCGCTCGAACATCGGGATGTGCTTTCAGCATTTCAATCTCTTTCCGCACATGACTGCTCTGGAAAACTGCATGGAAGGTCCGGTGAACGTACTCGGCTTGTCCAAAAAGGAGGCGCGTGAGCGCTCGGAGCAACTGCTAGCGATGGTGGGCATGGTCGACAAGCGCCACCAGCATCCTTCCTGCCTCTCTGGTGGTCAGCAGCAGCGCGTGGCAATCGCGCGCGCGCTCGCCATGCGGCCGAAGGTGATGCTGTTCGACGAGGTAACCTCAGCTCTTGACCCGGAGGTGATCGGCGAGGTCACGAACGTGATCCGTAAGCTCGTGGCAGAGCACAATCTCACAATGCTCATGGTCACCCATCAGATGGGTTTTGCCAAGGACATCTCCGACCGCGTATGCTTCTTCTATGGTGGGCGGATCGAGGAGCAGGGCACGCCCGAAGAGCTATTCGGCAATCCGAAGCGGGAGCGTACGCAGCAGTTCCTGCGGGCGGTAAAGGAGGCGGTTTGAAGCCCGTAGAGTGGGTACCGTTTCCTTGTCACGGTTTTCTCACATGCGGCTGTCTGCGCAATCCCGGCGCCGCCGAACGCATTCGGCGCCCACCCTGATACAGCTAACCTCTAGTAGCTCTTTCAGATAGGAAGCCATTATGTCACGCAAGAAGACCGCTGTTGTCACCGGATCGAACTCAGGGATCGGCCTTGCAATCGCCAAAGCGTTCGCCGCAGAACGATGGAGAGTGGTTGTGAACTCTTTTTGCGACGCCCCGCACGATCACGCGATCGCTGAGAGCATCGCGAAGGAGCATTCTGCGGAGGTGTGGCGATGGCAGCAGAGAGATTTGGGTCGGTGGATGTACTCGTGAACAATGCTGGCATCCAACACGTCGCGCCGGTTGAAGAGTTTCCCGCCTGAGATGTGGGATGCGGTCATCGCGATCAACCTGAGCGCAGCGTTCCACACCACCTCGGCGGCAATCCCGCTGATGAGAAAGCACGGCTGGGGCCGTATTGTGAACATCGCGTCCGCACACGGCTTAGTCGCCTCGCCGTTTAAGTCGGCGTATGTCGCGGCGAAGCATGGCGTTTTGGGGATGACGAAGACAGTGGCTCTCGAAATTTGCGACAGCAGGTATTACTTGCAATGCCATTTGCCCGGGTTATGTGTTGACTTCCTTGGTCGAGGCTCAGATCCCAGATCAAATGAAAGGTCACAACATGGATCGCGAGGCTGTGATCCGCGAGGTGATGCTCAGAAAGCAACCGACGAAGCAGTTTATCACCGTAGATCAGGTGGCGGCGGCCACACTGTTCCTTTGTTCAGACGCCGGCGCTCTTTCGATCGACGGCGGATGGACTGCCGAGTGATCGCTTGACCTCGCCGCTCCCGCTGCTGGTTGCGCTAACGGAGCGATCTGCCGCAAAACCTCTGACCAGGCGTTCCAGCCACTCGCGAGGCAGCTGTTTCGCTATGCCACTGTTGCCCTGCTCGGCCGCGGGATCGCTCGGCCCAGCCCGGAGTTAGTCGCTTGAGATATAGCGGCTAACCTTCTTCAGCATCAAGCGCAGGTACGTCGCCCTCACTTTGCCAAACGTGCCGACGTCACTTGAGGCAAGCGCGTCTGATAAGCCTTTCAGTTCTTCCAAGGTTTCCCCTATCACGCCGTCCCAATCGAGATTCGGCAAGAAACTGCACCAGATCCGGGCGACTTGATAGTAGAGCAGGTCCGTCATCTCGCGCGCCGGCTTGCTCCCGATCAGATCGCAGATCAATGCTTCCAAGTCGTTGGAGAGGTTCGCATAGCCATCGATGTTCTTCTTTTCGCGCAGGTCCCTGGCTCTCTCAATCATTTCATCAAGCTTCTTGCGATGCCTGTCCGTGACCCAGTTAGGGGATAACGATCCCATGGTCTCTGCAAGAAGGATCCGCAGATCATAAATGTCTTTGAATGTCTTCATGTCGATGTCGGTGACGCGCGTGCCGACCCCGTTCCGGATCTCAACAAGCCCTTCATAACTGAGCTGCTGGAGAACCCGCCGCAGTGGCGTCCGACTGACACCGAACTCGTTCGCCAGTTGCATCTCATTGATCATCATACCGGGCGGATAGTGCAGCATGCCGATTCGCTGCCGAATGCTCTCATACATATATCGCAGGCGTTGATCGGCACTTGGCTTATCAGGTTTATTCATGGCTTCCATTAACTCCGTCTTTCTCTGGCATCGTCCGCGTGCACGCAACCCCGCACCGCAATCTGCCTTGACACATCCCTCCAAGCTGCATTATAGCTGTATATAGATTGCGCTGCGCTAGTTCAAAAACAAAAATACGCAGGCAGCCTGGGGAACCGCAAGGGCGGACTGTTGGATCGCCAGATAGGGAGGAATCAAATGTCGAAATTCTCAAGACGGGACTTTATCAAGACCGGCGTCGCTGGCGGCGCGGCGCTAGCAGTCACACAACTGCCAGCACCGTTTGTTGGAAAGGCGCGTGCCGCCGACACGCTTTCCGTTGTCGAGTGGGGACCGCCGGTTATCAGCCACTCGAAGGCGATTGCGGCAGAATGGGGTAAGGCTTCCGTCGACTGGACGCTGCATGCTGGCGGAGGCGCTACCATCCTGCCAAAGATCAAGGCAGCATGGCCTAATCCGCCTTATGATCTAGTCGACAACTGGAGCCCTGTTTTCCTTTCGATGATCCGTGAAGACTGGTTGGAGACGGTCACCCTCAAAGACTGCCCCAACCTGGCGGACGTTCCCGAAAAGCTGATCCCCAAGGACGCAAACGGTAACTGGAAAGCTATTCCTCGCGGATCGAGTGGTGGGTTTTTCCTCTCCACGGAAAAATGCCCCATTGAAATCAAGTCCATCCAGGATTTGTTGAAGCCGGAGTTGAAAGGGCAGATTCTCTGGCCTAATCCCTCGCTATTCACGAACATGCAGGTCGTGTTCCTGGCGATGGCCAGAGGTGGCGACCAGTTCAATCTGGAGCCCGGATGGGAGTTCCTCAAGGAACTCGCGAAGTCCGGCAATATCGGTCGTGTGTCGGCGACCACTGCGGACATCATCACCTCGCTCGATACCGGTGAAACGACGGTGACTTTCGCCGACCAAGGGCTATACTCAGCGATCAAGGGGGTGAAAGCATTCCCGTTGACCAAGACGAACAAGGACCTAAAAACCTTCATGTACGTGTCTGGTTGGGTAGTCCTAAAGAGTTCGAAGAACAAAAAGCTGGCGTTTGACTTGGCGAATTACATGATCAGTAAGGATGCGAGCGAGCGCTATTCCAAGGAAGTCGGCGAAGTGCCTGTCAACAAGAAGGCCGAGACCAAATCCCTAGATCACCTTCGTTTCTCTCCTGAGGAGGTCGAGGAATTCGTCGTTGTCCCAGACTTCGACCACCTCGGCAAGGAACTTGATAGCTGGAACAAGCGCTGGGAGCAGGAGATTGTTCCGCTTCTGTAACATCGCACCGAGAATATGTTGAGCTATCGAGCTGGGCCGGGCGTAGATTGCGCCCGGCGTGCTTGTTGTGTATTTCCTTCTGGAACCGCCAATGTCGACGACAAAACGAACCGTGCTGCTGCTGTTGCCCGGATTCGCACTTTTTCTGGCCTTTCTCGCCTTGCCGCTCGCCAACGTTGTCGACGAGAGCTTCCGGTTCTTCGAGCCTGGCCGGATCGGTTCCGCCAAAGATGCCCCCTACACTCTGCTTAACTACGCTGAAATCTTGGAGCCAGCCTATCTTAGGTATTTTGCAGAGACATTCAGGTTCGGCGTCCTATCTTCACTTATCGCCATAGTGGTATCCTTCCCGATCGCTTACTCAGTGGCAAGGCAACGTTCGCCCTGGTTGCGGAAACTTGCCATCGGCTTCTTCATTGGGATGATGTTTTTGAGTACGTTAGTGCGCGTCTATGCCCTGCAGCTGACATTCGGTTCAACCGGGTATGCTCACTTCCTAGCAGGCGTACTTAATGTATCACCAAACAGTCGCTTCTATACCGAATTGATTGTCGTTTTTGGTCTTCTTCACTACCTGATACCGATTTCGGTCATTACATTGCTGGGAACTATCCAGAATCTCAACCCGCGGCTGATTGAGGCGTCGCAGGTACTCGGCGCGTCCCGGTTACGATCGCATCTTTCGATCACCTTGCCGCTCTGTGTGCCAGGATTGCTATCGGCATTCCTCATCTGCTTCACGCTATGCCTCAGCGCATTTGTTATCCCGATGGTTCTCGGGAAAGGCAAAGTGCTGTTCGTTTCCAATCTAATATACGCCCGTTTTAGCGAGATTGCGGATTACCCAAGCGGATCCGCCGTCGCGATCACGATGCTTATCATCGCATTGATTGCGATCTACGGGATCACGTGGCTGGTGGCGAAGGGCTTTTCCAATCAAGATCGGGGGCGATCATCGTGAAGCGCTACATCGATAACGCCGCAGATTGGCTAAGCGTCATCAACGTTGCGGTTTTGCTGGTATTTCTCGTTGTACCAATCGTCGTAATGATTGGAATGTCGTTCGATGGGCGCGAATATATGGGTGGATTCCCACCCTCGCAATTTTCTGTTCGTTGGTATGTGAGTTTCTTCTCGGACGCTTACTACCTGCGCGGCCTCTCGACCAGCCTTCTTCTGGCAGTGATCGCAACAGTGGTCTCGACAACGGCCGGCGTCAGCGCTGCTCTGGCCCTTGATCGCTACAGTGGTCCGGGGAAACAAGCGCTCGAATCGCTCTTTATCTCGCCGCTCGTTGTACCTGCCGTGGTGATCGGCTTCGCGCTCCTGCTGTTTTTCGCTATGATCGGCATCTCTGACGGCTTTACGCGTTTGGTCGGCGGGCACATCATAATCACGTTCCCGTATACAGTCCGCACGACGCTCGCAGGTTTAGTGGGAATCCGGAAGACCCTGACCGAGGCCGCCATGAGCCTTGGCGCCAACGAACGCCAGGCGTTCTGGGATGTTACCTTTCCGCTCGCGCGAACCGGCATTGTTGCGGGCGCGGTCTTTGCCTTCGCCTTCTCCATGGACGACGTAGCCGTCAGTTTATTTCTTACTTCGCCAGACTCGTACACATTGCCGGTCGCGATGGTGAGCATGATGCGGACGAACTTTGATCTGACGATTGCTGCGGCTGCGGTCGTGCTGATGATATTTACCTTCACCCTCATCCTCATCCTGGATTGGACGATCGGCCTCGACCGTTTGATCGGTAAGGGTGTTTTCAGGTCATAGGGAGTCAATCTTTGTAATGCGTGTCCTTGAACTTTCACATGCCACCAAGCGCTACGGAGCCTTCGTTGCTGTCGAAGACGTCTCGTTCACCGTCGAGAAGGGGCAGATTCTATCGCTGCTCGGTCCCAGCGGATGCGGCAAGACAACGACTTTGCGGTTGATTTCCGGGTTTGAGGACGCAAACGAGGGCGCTGTACTGTTCTCCGGTGTCGATATGAAAGGCCGCAGGCCTTACGAACGCAATGTTGGTCTCCTCTTCCAGGACTACGCCTTATTTCCGCATATGACGGTTGCCGAAAACGTCTCGTACGGGCTGAGGCGGCGGAATTTTGATAAGGGAAAGATACCTGATCGAGTCGCTGAGATGTTGGCCTTGGTCAAGTTGAAGGGTTTTGACGACCGGCGGCCCAACCAATTAAGTGGCGGTCAGCAACAACGCGTGGCGCTTGCCCGCGCATTGGCTACAAACCCTGAGGTGGTTCTGCTCGACGAACCTCTGTCGGCCCTCGACGCGAAACTCCGTCACGAATTGCGGTTTGAGTTGAAAGCGATTCTCTCCGCGGTGAACGCTACCACCATCGTCGTCACTCATGACCAGGAGGAGGCCATGAGTCTAGGCGATAGCGTCATTGTTATGAGCGCGGGAAAGATCATGCAGCAAGGGGCGCCGACAGAAATCTATGCCGATCCAAAGACGCGTTTCGTCGCCGAGTTCATTGGCCGCTCCAATTGGTTCACGGGGGAACTCCGCAACAGCACGAACGGAGTGGCTGAACTGAAGGCTGCCGGCGGCATTCGAATGTTCGTTCGGATGCCTGAGAGCAGCCCGAACCTGGGTGCGTTTGATGTCTGCGTACGGCCCGAACGCATTCGAATTGGTGCTGATATTCAATCGTCTGGCGACGCTCCGATGAACCAGATGCGCGGCACGATCCGTGATGTAGCGCACCTTGGGGCCGATCTTCATTTGCTGGTCGAAATCCCGGGCGGTCAGCTGCTTACTGTCACTGAGAAGTACATCGGGCAGAGCTTTGAGCGGGCTGGCCAGGAAGTCTCAATAACTTTCTTTCCACAGGACTGCATCGTGGTGCCAAGCGGATCGTAACAAGCTGATCGCCGCAAAAGTGATGAACGATTGACTGGATTCAATGCAATGACCTCTGTGCATGATCGCATTTTCGCCGCAGTTGACCGAAACTTCGAAAACCAGATCCATTTTCTTGAAGAGCTTATCCGCTTTCGCTCGTTACGCACTCAGGAGACTGAAGCGCAGGACTTCATCGAGGCCGCGCTGAAAAAGCGGGGCTACGCCGTGAGCCGCTTCCGGACCGACGCGGAAAGAGTTGGAAGCCACCCCGCGTTCTCGCCCGCTACTGTCGATTATAGCGCGAGTTGGAACGTGGTGGGATGCCGGTACGCAGACGATAGGGCCGGCCGGTCGCTGGCTTTTAACTCGCATGTAGACGTCGTCCCGGCGGCAAGCCTACACCGCTGGAGTTGCCCGCCATTCACGCCAGTGCGCGAGGGAGACTGGTTGTACGGTCGAGGCGCCGGCGATATGAAGGCGGGCCTCGTTGCTTCCATTTTTGCCCTCGACGCTATTTCCGACGCTGGGTTGCAACTCTGCAGTGACGTGCAAATCCAGTCGGTTGTTGAAGAAGAGATCACCGGAAACGGCGCCGCCACCGCCTTCGTCAATGGTTACGTCGCTGACGCGATACTCAGTCCGGAACCAACTGACGAGCAGCTCGTACGGGCAAATGCTGGTGTGATCAAGTTTCGCCTGTCGACAAGGGGTCGTCCGGCTCATCCTCGCGAACCGCAGGCAGGCCAGAGCGCCATCGAGTTGATCATCCGGCTAGTCGGGCATTTGCGGGAGTTGGAGCGCCGATGGATCGAGGAAGGGCGCACGAAGGAGTGGTTCAAGGATCTTCCAAATCCGGTCGCTTTGACGTTCGGAACGATAACCGGCGGAGACTGGATCGCTTCCATTCCTAGCGATTGCTCCGTCGAAGGAAGGATTGGCTTCTATCCTGGTGACGATCCCAGGCATCGCGCCGATCAATTTGAAAACTTCCTTGACGAAATTCGTGCCGCCGATCCTGTGTTGTCAGGTGAGGGGCTCGTCACTCTGGAGTGGATCGGCTGCATGCACGGCGGCTACGAGCTGCCGGAAGGAACAAGTGCGGAGGCCTGCCTCCGCACCGCTCACGCTTTGAATAATGAGAACGCAAACTTAAAGTCCATCGCGATGGCGTGTTACCTAGATGCTGCTGTTTTCGCAGTTCACGGTAAAATTCCGTCCCTTGTTTATGGGCCCATTGCGGAGAATATTCATGGTATTAACGAGCGAGTGAGCCTCTCCTCTATCCGTCGTGTCACCAAGACGATTGCGTTGTTCGCGGCGGAGTGGTGCGGGACGCGCGAGGGGTAAGCTTTGTTGTGACTGGCGCACCGACGTCTTGATCGTCAATGAAGCAAAAAGAGATCTGGAGGGGCTGCGCTCCATTTTTGCTTACTGCGACGCCGAGGAGAATCCTGGCCTGCAATCACAGGCGGGAAGCGGCCGGAAACTCAATTCGGGTGCTGCCAAATCACAGATGTCCGCCATGCGCACCAACGATATCGGTGTGTGAACGCGCCCCGCACGTTCTCGATCTCCAAGCCCTCGAGGAGGGCTCCGAAGTGCTAACAACTGAGGAGTCGCATGAGTCAGTATTCGGCCCTTTCAATCTTGCGCCATGGCTTGACCGGCAACAAGCACTGGCCACGGGCGTGGCGGGACCCTGCGCCGAAACCAAGTTACGACGTGGTCATTGTTGGCGGCGGTGGCCATGGCTTGGCGACAGCCTACTATCTGGCCAAGGAGCATGGGATACGCAACGTGGCCGTCCTCGAAAAAGGGTGGCTCGGCGGCGGCAACACGGGCCGCAACACCACCATTGTCCGTTCCAACTATATGATGCCTGGCAACACTATCTTCTATGAGCGGTCTATGCAGCTATGGGGGAATCTCAGCCAAGAGTTGAACTACAATGTCATGATGTCGCGGCGGGGATACTATTTCGTCTTCCATTCGCCGGGACAGGGGGAGGTTCTGCGGCGCCGCGCCAATGTCATGCGCGCCAATGGTATTGACGCTGAATTCTTGGACCGCGCTGAAACAATGAGGCGGCTACCCATGCTCGACTACTCAGCCACCGCGCGGTTTCCGATTTACGGCTCATTCTCGCAACCCCGAGCTGGCACAGCGCGTCACGACGCGGTCGCGTGGGGGTTCGCACGTGCGGCCGACAAGCAAGGTGTCGATATCATCCAGCAGTGCGAGGTGATGGGCTATATCTGGGACAAGGACAAAATAATCGGCGTCGAGACAACGCGTGGTCCGATCCGGGCAAACAAAGTGGCGCTGGCAGTTGCCGGTCACACCAGCCATTTGGCGGCGAAGGCCGGGCTTCGTCTGCCCATCGAAACGCATGTTCTTCAGGCGTATGTCACCGAGCCACTCAAGCCACTGGTCGATCATGTGATTATCTATGGGGGCGCGCATTTCTATATCAGTCAATCTGACAAGGGGGGCTTGGTGCTCGGCGGCGATCTCGACGGCTTCAACTCCTATGCTCAGCGTGGCGGTCTGCCTACCGTCGAACACACGCTTCAAAGCGCTAAAGCCCTTATGCCATCGATCTCTCGCTTGCGTCTGCTGCGCCAATGGGCTGGAGCGATGGATATGACGATGGATGGCTCGCCGATCATCGGCAAGATGCCAATCGAGGGGCTCTGGTTGAATGGCGGCTGGTGCTATGGCGGCTTCAAGGCCATACCCGCCTCCGGTTACTGCTTCGCCTGGACGCTCGCGAAGGGCGAGCCCCATCCCGACAATGCTGAATTCACTCTGCAGCGTTTCGAGCGTGGCTACCAAATCGACGAGTCGGGTGCTGGGCCAGACCCGAAGGCTCATTGAGGTTCGATTATGTTGAGAATCCCTTGCCCTGTTTGCGGGTTGCGAGATGAAACCGAATTCACCTACGGCGCCGATGCGACCCTGCGCCGTCCAGATATGGAGGAAACCGATCCTGGGGTCTGGCACGACTACGTATTCATTCGCGACAATCCGCAAGGTCGGCACAAGGAATATTGGCACCATGTCAGCGGGTGCCGGCAATGGATCCTCGTCGAACGCGACACGCTCACGCACGAGATCTTTGGTTCGTCCCTGGTCCGCGAGGTAGCAGCATGACGGCGCGTAGGCTGCTGGGCGGCGGGCGTATAGACCGCTCGCGTCAGATCACCGTCCAATTCGATGGCCGTTCTTTTCTCGCTCATCCCGGTGACACACTGGCTTCGGCTTTGTTGGCGGGTGGTCAGAAGATCCTCGGGCGCAGTTTCAAATATCATCGGCCGCGCGGCCTTGTCGCGGCCGGTGTGGAAGAGACCAACGCCCTTGTCCACCTGCGCGACGGGGAGCGGCATGAGCCCAATGCCCAGGCAACAATGGTGGAAGCCTTCGACGGTCTAAGATCGACTCCACAGAACGCCTGGCCAAGTCTGCAATTCGATTTTGGAGCTATAAACGGGCTGCTGTCCCGCTTCTTCGGAGCGGGCTTTTACTACAAGACTTTTATCGGCCCCTTCAGCGGAACAAAGTTCTGGATGTTCTGCGAGGGCTTCATTCGCCAGGCGGCCGGCATGGGCCGGGCGACGACGCTCGCTGATCCCGACCAGTATGAGAAGATCAACGCATTCTGTGATGTCCTGATCGTTGGAGCAGGCCCGGCCGGGATTGCTGCGGCTCTCGCGGCCGGTCGCAAGGGCGACAATGTCATATTGGTAGAACAGGACCGTGACCTCGGCGGATCGCTCCTCAGTGAACCGGTGGGTTCGCCCTCCGACGGCTGGCTTGCTCAAGCGCGGGCGGAGCTTGACGATCTGCCCAACATTCGCGTTCTAACCCGCACCACGGCTTTTGGTGCATATGATTGTGAGGTGTTCGGCCTGGTGGAGAGGGTTCAGGACCACGTGCTAGCGCCTGAGCGGGGAAAGCCTAGACAACGCTATTGGGTGGTGCGAACGAGCCGGGCCGTTCTGGCGACCGGAGCGATCGAACGTCCCATGGTATTCGCTGGCAATGACGTGCCAGGTGTTATGCTCACGTCAGCCGTTCGTAGTTATCTAAACCGGTATGCTGTCCTTGCTGGCGAACGGATTGTCGTGGCAACGAACAACGACAGCGCCTACACCGCAGCCGTCGAACTCGCAAAATCGGGTGCCAAGGTTACTATCTGCGACATCCGGAAGGAAATCCCGGCACAACTTGGCGCAAATGCCAAGAGTGCAGGCATTGACTTGCGGCCAGCCCATGCAGTCCTGAAGGTGACAGGTTGCAAAGGAGTGAAGGCTGCATACCTCGTACCAGTCAGTTCGCAAGGTAAAGCGACGGGCGGAAGTGTGCGGGTTGCTTGCGATATTGTCGCAATGTCCGGTGGTTGGGCTCCGACGCTGCATTTGTGGAGCCAGCGCTTTGGAAAGCCGATATACAGCGAGGGGTTGGACACCTTTCTGCCACTGGCGGAAAAAGGGGCCTTCACATGCGTCGGCTCGCTCGTCGGCTCCGCATCGCTCAGAGATGCTCTTCAGCAGGGCCACAAAGCTGGCGGAGGCACCGGGAAGGAACCCGCGCTATTTGGACACGCTGATTTCTGGGGCCGTAACCTCCTGCCGGTGACAGTTGTCACCAAGGCCGACGGCGGCACCCCGGGTAAGGCATTCGTGGATTTTCAGCATGATGTGAAGCTGGCGGATATTGATCAGGCCTACCGTGAGGGCTACGTCTCGATCGAACACCTCAAGCGCTATACGACTTCCGGTATGGCAGCGGACCAGGGTAAGACTTCGAACCTGAACGCCCTTGCTCGGATGGCCGAATTGCGTGGTTTGGCCATTCCCAACGTCGGCACCACCACTTTCCGTCCGCCCTATACCCCCGTTACGATAGGCGCCATTGTCGCCCACGATCACGGGCTTCATCTTCGTCCAACCCGGCTTTCCACCATCCACGATTGGCACACCGAAAACGGCGCCGAAATGATGGATGCGGGGCTATGGTTGCGACCCTGGTACTATCCAGAAAATGGTGAAAGCATCACCGAGGCCTATGTTCGTGAAGCTATTCACGTTCGCGAACACGTGGGTATCGTCGATGTGTCAACACTTGGCAAGATCGCGGTCCAGGGCCCGGATGCCGCGGAATTCCTCAACCGCGTTTATGTGAATGGCTTCAAGACGCTTCCTGTCGGTCGGCTGCGCTATGGCATCATGCTGCGGGAGGACGGCTTCGTCTTTGACGATGGCGCGACCGCCCGGATAGGCGAGCACGACTATTTCATGTCGACCACGACGGCCAATGCCGCCAAGGTGCTTGCGTGGGCGGAATACCTCCTTCAGACCGCTTGGCACGATCTCAAAGTGCATGTCACATCAGTTACTGATCAGTGGGCGGCGATTGCCATCGCCGGTCCCAAATCCCGGCGCCTTTTGACGGATGTGATAGGTGCAGACCTGAGCAGGGAGGCGCTGCCCAACAACCATTTCACCCACGTCACAATTGGCGATGTGCCTTGCCGCCTGCATCGCATGAGCTTTTCAGGCGAGCTTGCCTACGAAATCTACATCCCTGCGAAATCCGGACGCAAAGTTTGGGAAGCTTTGATCGCTGCGGGGCCCCCCCACAATCTGAAGCCGTACGGCCTTGAGGCCATGGGTGCATTACGCATTGAGAAGGGGCACATCGCTGGCTCCGAAATTGAAGGCCGCACGACCATGAAGGATCTGGGCCTGGAGGGTTTCGCATCCAGCAAGAAGCCGTTTGTCGGCTCTGTGCTGCGCAAGCGCCCGGTTCTCGAAGACCCGAAGCGTCCGTCCCTGGTTGGGCTGGAAATCATCGGCAATCAAGGGGCAACGGCAGGGTCGCTCCTCTTCGCAATGAACGCTCCAGCCAAGGGCCATGGCGAGGGCTGGGTCTCGTCGACGACTTATTCCCCTGCCTTGAAGAAGAACATCGCGCTGGCGCTGCTGTCGCGCGGGCCAGAACGTTTCGGCGAGACGATCCAAGTGGTCGATTTCGTGGGAAATCAAACACTGCACGCGAAAGTCGTCTCGCACCATTTCTTTGATCCTGAAGGACATCGCCAGAATGGCTAAGAAACATCCTTCGCCGATCCGCGGCACCACGACCGACGGTCTGGCCGTCACTATCACGGAAACGGAGCTGGGTCATTTGACCCAGCTTGCTGGTTGGGAAGGTTTCGACAGAACAGCGGATCAGGCGCTCCGAACTCAAGGGCTGCCCTTGCCAAGTGATTTCCGTTCCTCGGTCCGGCGCGGGCCGGCGACCCTATGGCGCACCGCGCCCGACCGGGTGCTAATCAGATCCGAAACCCCTCTTCGTCGTGTCGAAACCGCAGTCAACCTGGCCATCCTCGATCTTTCTGATTCGCGTGTGTGCCTGACGCTCGAAGGACCCGGTGCCAGCGGGCTCCTCAGTCGCGTCGCCGCTCTCGACTTCGGCGATGCAGCCTTTCTCGTCGGGCAGTTTGCGCAAACCGCCATTCACCAGGTCAGCGTACTTATCGACCGGCAAGGCATCGACCAGTTCACCCTGCTTATACCGACGACGTTTGCAATGGCGCTCACCAGCTTCTTGGCAGATCATCTCACGGCTGAACTGGTATCCAAACCAATGAACCGGTAAAATTGTAGATATAAGAGGGATACACCTCTGGAGTCCTGTATTTATCCTGTATGCGAATGGCTTTCCGCGTCCCGTCAGACTTGGACGGAAATTGTTCTATCCAAAGCGCTTCACACAACGCGTCTGGTTAAATGGCAGAAGATCGTCAAAATCGCCCCGGAGATCGAGTACATGCGGGCTGTGGAGAAGATCGCGACAGCTATGCATCAGCGCGTGATCGAAGTGCTTCGACCCGGAGTGAAGCAGTCAGAAGTGGTTGCAGAAATCTATGACACCGCCACACGTGGTGTTGACGGCATCTGGGGCGACTACTCCGCAGCCGTTCCCATGATCGGAGCGGGGATCGATGCCTCCGTCTGACATGGTCCGATCGTGAGCTTCGTTCGGGTGGAAGCATTTTCTTTGAACTGGCTAGCGTGCACAAGCTTTACCATTACCCGCTCTCGCGCACCTTTTATCTTGGCAAGCCGGACCAAAAGTTCGCTGATGCGGAAAAGGTCGTGCTCGAAGGAATGGCGGCCGGCCTGAAAAAGGCCCTGCCCGGGAACGTTTGCGAGGACGTCGCGCAATCCTATTACGGCGTTATCGAGCGCCATGGGCAGAGGAAGCCAAGCCGCACCGGCTACTCGATCGGCCTTGCCTATCCGCCGGATTGGGGCGAGAATTCAGCGAGCTGCGACCGCACCGAGTCGCGGCTAGGCATGACCTTCCATTTCATGTCGGGCCTTTGGTTTGGTGACTGGGCCACCGAGATCACCGAGAGCATCCTGATCCGCGACGGCCAGAGTGCTTGGCGAACTCGCGTCAATTGATTGTGATTGAATGATGAGCGCAACCAGAAACAAAGACCTTGGAAGTCATGGGTTCCATTTGCCCGAAGGGAGCGAGCAGCAAATTCTCGCTCTGCGACACTACATGCACGAAAACCCGGAACTTTCGAATGAAGAACATAAGACACAGGCGAAAATCGCCGAGTTCCTCGGCCACGCAGGGCTCCGAGATCCCCACGTGTTTCACAACACGGGTCTTTTCATCGACATCGTCGGTGAGGGCAACGGGATCCCGCTGAACGTCGTGGTTCGAGGGGACATTGACGCGCTGCCGATCGAAGAGGAAAGGCCGGATCTTCCCTTTCGTTCGCGTGTTCCCGGAAAAATGCATGCGTGCGGTCACGACGCGCATGCATCGATCGCGCTAGGCGTGGTATTGGCGGCTCTTGCCCATCGCCAGCACTTCGCAGGCAAGGTGCGGGTCGTTTTCCAGCCTGCCGAGGAGGCAGAGCCTCTCGGTGGACGGTCGGTCGCTGAACAGGGTCTCCTGGAAGGATTCGACTGCGCCGTTGGCATGCATGTGAACCCGGAAATACCGTCCGGAAAATTTTCGGTCCTGACTGGTCCGGTGACGAAGTCTGCCGATGAATTCCAGGTCACTTTCACAGGCAAGAAAAGCCACGCAGCATGGCCGGAGTTAGGTGTTGATGCGATTGCGATCGCCTCGACGTTCGTCACGGAAGTGCAAAAGTTGATATCGCGAGAGAGCCATGCGGACGAGGCTCCAGTGATCTCCATAGGCCGGTTCCACGGTGGCGAGGCGACGAACATTGTTTGTGATCGCGTCGTCATCGATGGCACGCTGCGCAGCCGATCGCCTGAAGCGCGTCACAGACTTCGCGTGCGCCTTCAGGAGCTCGCAGAGCAAATCGCCACGATGCACCGCGGCCAAGCCGAGCTCAAATTGGTTCCCGGAGAGCCCGCAGTCGTCAATAACCCGGACATTAGCCTGCGGGCAAGGGAGGGGATCTCTGTGCTATATGGAACGAATTCGCTCGTCCCCACGAGACCGCTCGCAGGGGCAGATGATTTCGGATTCTACGCCGAGAAACTGCCGTCAGTTTATTTCTGGTTCGGCTGCCACAATGAAGCTTTGGGAAACAGAACCCATGTTCACACCCCGGAGTTCGGGGTTTCCGATGACGACGTGCTGCGCGCCGCGCGCGCCGCTTGGGCGATCGTCAGAACCCTTCAGCAGTCAGCGAAGGAGGGTGCCCTGTCATGAACACCGCAAGGATAACGCACGTTGAGCCTGCACTTGATGCCGGCATGGCAGACCAAGTCGTCACCGGTTTGATCGCTCTTTCGACTGATGTGGTCACGGAGTACGAGCTGCGAAAATTGCCCTCGGATGGAGCCAGTACATCGGCAACTCGGATACCGACTGACCATGCCCGCTTGTTTGAGTAAGGCGGCATTATAGCATTAGGGAGGCAGCTACAGCTGTAAATTCCAATGAATCCCAAGCTCTCTTCATTCCCTGCACCGGGCTAAGGACCTCTATGATCATTGATACCTTGAGGCGCGGATAGGAAAACCGGTGATCACGGCCCACCAGGCCATGCTTTAGGATGCGATCAAGCTCGGCGGCTTTAAGCAGCCGTTGGTGCCGTTAATAGGTTTCGGAAAGCTCTTCGCTTTCCAGCTTTGAGCGACCTTGGCCTACAGCTAACCATTAGAATGGGGAGGCGCAGAACGCTGCTTCGCCTGTTGTTCTAAGCATGCGCTGTCGAGGCTCTCGAACCTTTGCACAAGGTCGCTTGCCACAACTTTGCTGGGTGCTTTCGGAGTTTCAGCCCATCGTAAAAACAAGCGACTTGAGTAGAAAAGCCAGTGTTGCGGCGCCCCAAAGATCACAGCCTTCCCGGTTTGTCTATGCACGCCGTGCTGCCATCACCTGTCGATCTGTCGCAATCGATCCTTCATCCAAATTCATAGAATCTTTACGATCGAAAATAAGCTGACGATGGTAAGTTCAGTTCGGGCACTGGTAACTGGTAAGCACGAACTATCACGCAAGCCGCGTTGCTGAGGGTCCAGCTAGCGGGCTTTGCCACCGCTGGTGATCAAAACTTTGCACCTGAGCCCATGGGGAGTCTATGTGGAACAGAACGCCCCGATCCTCGGCTCAAGCCCCTTTCAAGTCACCAACCGCCAGGTCCTCGCGATCGCCATACCCATGACGCTTGCATACCTCACTACTCCGTTACTGGGCCTCGTCGACACGGCCATCATCGGCCGATTCGGCGATGCTTCGTTGCTTGGCGGCCTTGCGGCCGGAGCTATGGTTTTCAATGTCGTCTTTACGACCTTCAATTTCCTGCGCTCCAGTACAACTGGGCTCGTCGCCCAGGCATTCGGGAGGCACGATGCCACCGAAGAGCGGGCGGTCTTCTGGCGAGCGTTTGTGATTGCAGCTATGTCCGGCTTGGCTCTCGTCGCGCTTACGCCACTGATTGTCACAATCGGCAAATGGTTCATCGGCGCGGAACCAGGTGTGACCGCTGCGATGGAAAACTATATCCGCATTCGCCTTGTCTCCGCGCCCGCCGCACTCATCAATTATGCGATGCTGGGATATTTCCTGGGTCGCGGCGAGGCGGGCCGGGGACTTTTCTTGCAACTCGTCCTGAACGGGCTGAATATTGGGTTGTCCAATTTTCTAGGCCTCTATCTCGGCTGGGGCGTTGCAGGTGTCGCCTGGGCGGCGGTGTGCGGCGAAGCCGCAGCGATGATCGCTGGCATGGCAATCCTCCTTGGGCGCTTTCGTGCAATGCCGAAAATGTCGCGCCAGCCTGTATTCAATGTAGCGGAGATGAGCCGGATGCTTCATCTTAGTAGCGATATCATGATCCGCTGCTTCGTGATGATGGGGGCATACATAGTCTTTACGCGGCAGGGGGCGCAACTGGGCACCTTGGTTCTTGCCGCGAACGCAGTGTTGATGCAATTGTACTTGGTCACAGCCTATTTCCTCGACGGGTTTGGGGCGGCCGCGGAGCAACTCGTTGGCCGTGCCATTGGGGCCAGCTATCGGCCGGCGTTCTTCCGGGCCGTTAGGTTGACCGCCGGCTGGGGGCTCGGGTTCGCTGGGTGTGCCAGCGTCTTGCTTCTCGCTTCCGGCGAACAGCTCGTGGGCATCATAGCGCGGGCGGTAGACGTACGCACTGAGGCGGTCTCCTATCTTCCTTGGGCAGCATTCGCGGTACTGAGCGGTGCGCCGGCATTTCAGATGGAAGGTATTTTCATTGGTGCCACCTGGTCGCGCGACATACGCAATACGATGCTTTTAGCGTTCGCGGCGTTCGTCGCTGCTGTGTTCCGGTTGGGAGAGATGTACGGCAACCATGGGCTCTGGGCTGCGCTTCACATTTTTCTGCTCGTGAGAGGGACAAGCCTGCTGTCAATCATGGGTCGCCGCGTCCGCACCGCGTTCCGGGAATGAAGCCAAACGGCTGGCGGCAAGGTCGTTGTGAGCGGGTTACTGCGGCGTCCTTTGGTGTGCCGCAACGCGTGCTGACGATTCCCACAAAACGTGCGCACATTGAGGTGATGCGCCACCTCAGACGCAGAAGTGGACGCAATCAGCCGCACCGTACCTTCATCGAGGCCCGTCTGCGTGAAACACCGCATCTGCCGGCCGGCGGCAGCATGGATTTCTGACGAGGCCCCTTTCTTTCTTGTCGTGGAAGAGGGCGGAGCTACCTTACCAATGGTCCATTCGCCCTCTTCCAGGCGTCGATTCCGCCCTCGATGTGGCAGGCTGATGTGAGGCCCTGATCCTGGG